>CAYNIX010000007.1:4642-15420 GCA_964397535.1 uncultured Candidatus Saccharibacteria bacterium
CCGCCTTTTTTCCACTCTTTTTTTGCTTGATTTAGCTGTTTTGTGGTGTTAAAATGTTTTTGGAGGGGCTTTTATATTTTCCTTCTCTTTGGTTTGATCCCTAATGCTAATCAAATACCTAAAACCTTACACCTATAAACTGTTAATTTTGGAGGGGCGTGAACAGAAGCGGTTTGGCACGACTGGTTGCTTCAAAAACCAAGCTATCTCGACGGCAAGCCGAGAGTTTGGTTGTGGCCGTTTGTGATTCTATTACCAAGGCCTTGGAAGAAGACCAGAAAGTGATTTATTCAAATTTTGGATCTTTCTATTCCCTCACTTACCCTTCAAAAACCATCAATCATCCTAAAACCGGAAAAAAATTAATTATGCTGCCTACCAAGGTGGCCAAATTTATGCCGGCAGATTCGTTCAAAAGATATGTTAACGATGGCATTGATCCAGACCCAAGCGATCAAAATTTTTCAGGAACCAACATTCCTATAAACATTTCTTCATCGACTCCCAAAGAAGAACACCGCACCGAAAATATTGCTATTACAGAAATTGATGATGAGCCAGAAAATGTTAAAATTAACGTTAACGAATCACATACAGACTCATTAAAAGAAGCTCATGATAAAGACGATATTGAATCCTATCATCAGCAAAAAAAGACTTCCGATAATCCTTCTAATTTTTTTGAAGAGATATTGAAGGATGGCAGCCACGAATTTTCTACAGTCGACGGTGCCATACGATTACACCGCGGCGATAAGAATCAAAATGATCAAAAAAAGAATCAAATCGATATTCCCGACGCTACCGAAAAGTCGAAAGAAAGGGATAACGACTCAAAGAGTCCTCTCGATCTTTTGAGAGAAAAACTAGGTTTGGCAAAAAATACGTCTCTGGCTGATGAAAATAGAGGAGATAAAAATTCAGAAAACATATCCAGCCATCAAGACCAAGCAACAATCGGCAATGAAAGCCAAAGCGCTCCTAAAATAAGTTTGGCAAGTGCCGGAATTTTTGATAAAAATCCCGTAAAAATAACATCCGCTCCCAAACCAGCCGAAGAACAATCATCTTCTTATGCCGAGCAAAAAATTGAAAATATCAAACAGGAGATCTCTGAAGATAATAACAGCAATGAAAATCAACCTGCGGTGCAGGCACCTGAAGGTGGGGACAAATCAAAGATAAACACTGATATAAATCCCGATTCATTGCCGCGGCCATATTCCGATCACGCATCCGTATTTAGCGGAGTTGAGGGTTCCTTCAATTTTGATAAAGCCAGAATTGAATATAAAGATCTAAGCAAAACTATAGTACCCAAAGAACTTTTGGGCAAAATACCGGAAAATATCGCCAGAAGTTATAAGGCAGTTGTTTTTGAGGAAAACGATGGAATTGTTTCAGTAGCTATGGTTGATCCTGAAGATATAGAAACCAGGGAAATGTTAAAAAGGATTTTGGGTGAAAAAATTAAGATATCCTTGGCAACCGAATCAGACATCAACTCTATCTTAAACCAATATCAAGGGTTCGAAACGGAAGTTTCAAGTGCCATTGCCAGTGCCGAAGCCGAAGACGAGGAAGACGAAAAGGAGCAAAAGGATAATAAAAAACCGCAACAAGCTGACACGGTTAGTGACGACGCCCCAGCGGCAAAAATTGTCTCATCTCTGCTTAAACGAGCCATACGAGACAAGGCCTCTGATATCCACATTGAACCAACCGAAAAAGAGGTGGAGGTTCGATTCAGGCTCGATGGAGTCTTGCGTAAAAAAGTATCTTTGCCCAAAGAAATTCAAGCGGCTGTAGTATCTCGAATTAAAATTTTATCAAACTTAAAAATCGATGAGCAACGTATTCCGCAAGACGGCCGATTTAATATCAGGGTTGATAATCGTAGAGTTGACTTTCGCGTCTCCAGCATGCCAGTAGCATTCGGCGAAAAAATCGTTATGAGAATTCTTGATAAAGATAGCGGCATTCTGACTATTGAAGAGCTGGGAATTGGGGGAAGCGGACTTAACACTTTGGTTAGCAATTTAGATAAAAGCCACGGAATGATTTTAGTTACCGGGCCGACAGGTTCTGGCAAGAGCACCACATTGTATGCCATGATTCAAAAAGTTTTCAATGAAGGGGTAAATATTATTACTCTGGAAGACCCGATCGAATACCAAATGAAAGGTATCAATCAGAGCCAGGTTAATTCGGATATCGGCTATACCTTTGCCGCCGGCCTTCGCTCTATACTGCGTCAAGATCCTGACATTATTATGCTTGGCGAAATAAGAGATAAGGAAACAGCCGAAATGGCGGTTCATGCCGCCCTAACCGGCCATGTGGTCTTGTCAACACTCCATACCAATGATGCGGCCGGCGCCGCACCACGCATGATTGACATGGGTGTCGAACCGTTTTTATTAACCTCATCTATAAATGTGGTAGTTGGACAAAGATTGGTAAGAACTTTGTGTGAAGAGTGCAAAGAAGAAATAAAAATCGAAGGCGAAGAGCTGGAACTGATCAAAAAAGAAATTGACCACATGCCTCAAGCCGAAAAAGACTCATGCCAAAAACGAGAGCTGAAATTTTTCAAAGGTAGAGGCTGCAAGAGTTGCGACAACTCCGGCTATAAGGGCAGGATCGGTATTTATGAGGTTTTGGCCATAACACCCGAAATGCAACAGTTGATTTTAAAACGAGTTTCATCTGCAGAATTAAATAATTTGGCAATTTCCCAAGGTATGGTGACCATGATTCAGGACGGCATTCTAAAAGCCTTAGACGGTATCACGACCATGGAAGAAGTTTGGAGAGCCACAAAAAACTAGCTCTTTAGCTGTTAAGGTAGATCTTAGATCAAAAGTTAACTGCAATCCCAACAGCTCAACCGGTTCCCATTTGTGTCAATTTGTGTAATGGATTTGTGTAAAAATTTTCCTAAGGATATCTATGCATTTTACCTACAAAGCAAAAGATAAATCCGGCAAACAAATCGTGGGCGAGGTAGAGGCGGCCGATGAAAGCGGCGCCGTAGCTTCGTTGCGCGAAAAAGGCTTATACATTGCCACCATAACCCAAACCGGGCATGGCAAAAGCGCCTTGCCTCAAATTTTTAATCGTGTCTCATTAAAAGAAAAAATAATTTTTACCCAACAACTCGGGGTCATGATCAAATCCGGTCTTTCGATTGTCGAGGCCCTTCAAGCCCTAAAAGAAGAGACTGCCGACAAAAACTTTGCCAAAATTATTAATGAAGTTATCAGTGATGTTAAAGGCGGTACGCCTGTTTCTGCTGCTTTTGAAAAACACCCCAATGTTTTTGACCAAGTATATGTTAACACCATATCTTCCGGAGAAAAATCAGGAAAATTAGATGATGTTTTGGCTAGCCTGACCGTTCAACTTGAAAAAGATTATGCCATCACTTCAAAGCTTCGTGGAGCGATGATCTACCCAATATTTGTCTTGATAGCTTTAGTGGGGGTCATGATCTTAATTCTGGTAGTTATTATTCCACAACTCAAAGTGATTTTTGACGATTCCGGTGTTCCCCTTCCGGCCTTGACTCGCGCCGTAATCGCCACCAGCGATTTCATTAGAAAATATTTACTATACATATCAGTATGCTTGGTTATTATATTTGTTCTATTGAGAATGTATATTCAAACCAACTCCGGTCGCCACATTTTTGACAGGCTTAAATTGATTATTCCTGTTTTCGGTAGTTTAAACAAAAAAACTTACATGGCCAGATTTGCTCGTACTTTTAGCGGACTGACCAAATCCGGTTTGCCGTTGCTTGAAATTTTTCGAACCTCGAAAAAGGTCATTAATAATGTAATTTATCAAGACGAACTTGACCGCATGATAAATAAAATAGAGGTCGGCGAACAAGTTTCTAAAGTATTAAAGGATTCCAAATTGTTTCCCAAAATGGTCGGAAATTTGGTTTCTGTCGGTGAAAAATCAGGTTCACTTGATGAGGTGTTTACCACAATTGCTAATTTTTTTGACAAGGAAGTCGACGCCATCACAAATAATCTTTCAACTCTCTTGGAGCCGGTTTTAATGGTGATAATGGGTGTTGGAATAGGTTTAATAATTGTTTCCGTTCTGCAGCCGATATATGGCCTGGTAAACGCCATGTAACTTAATTTAAATTGTCATGATCAATAACTTTAGATTATAATATTAGAGAATTAGAAATTAGAGTTTAGGATTTATTTTCATACTCGGAGGGGCATGGTCGCGTTGCTTGGATCAAACAAAAAAATATTTGGCCTGGACATCGGTTTCGAAACATTGAAATTATGCCAAATATCCAAAACCACATCCAATGGGGTTTATGTTTGGGGTGCAATTGAATATCCCATCACCGAACCGATTTTGGACAGGGACCGCATTCGTGATAAGGCGAGCGCCGCCAATATTATTAAGGATGCCTGTAGAAGCGCCAAACCCCACGCTATCAATGCCTCACGCATTGTTACGGCCCTGCCGGAGACTTTCGTTTTTTCCAAAACCATCCAAGTGCCCAAAATGTCCACTGAAGAGCTAAATACTGCCGTACCCAATGAAGCGGCGCAATATTTGCCGATTCCCATTGCCGACGTGTATGTCGATTACCAAATTTTGCTTACCCACCCCGATGAACCGTTAATGGATGTTTTAGTCGCCGCATCGCCGAAAAAATTAGTTGATGATTATGTTGAGATGGCTGATATGGCAGGTCTCAAATTAGCCGCTTTGGAAACCAAGCCGATTGCCACCGGCCGAGCCGTGTTAAAAAACAATAATGCTTCGGTGGCCATAGTCCATATCGGATCGGAGCTGACTCGAATCGCCATCTGGGACAAAGCCAATATCCGCCTGGTTACCACTGCCGCAACCGGTAAAAATCAGATTTTAGAAAAAATTTCCGCTTCACGTCCCGAAGTTAAGAATATCGCTGATATCAACATTAAAAACGACGCCGATATTTTCCCGCTCGCCTTCGATGAAATTATAGATGAAGTTCTTGACGCTTTAAAATATAATCAAAATCGCAGCTACAAGCCAAGCCCCATTACCGAGATTCAAATTTGCGGTTCGGTAGCAAATATTTCCGGTCTAGACGAATACTTTAGCGCCCAAACCAAGATCAAATCTTTTATCGCCAAGCCCAAAATATTAAACGGCATCAATCTTGACCCACAATTTATCCCCTCTATCGGTCTTGCCCTACGAACAATATGATAAATTTACTGCCTCCCAAAATTAAACATGAACAAAAAATCGGGCAAATCTCAAGCCAAATAAATGCTGCTGTTTTTGCCTTGATTATTATGGTTGCCCTTACATACTCGGCAATTTTCTTGGTCAATTTTTTTCTTTCCGGACAACTGGGTAAAATTCAAGATAACCTAGATAAAACTAATGTTGAAATTGCTAAGCTCAAAGATGTCGAAAGCAGTGTAACGGGCACAAATCAAAAACTTTCCAAACTTGATACCTATAAAGATCAGCGCTTCGAATGGTCTTCGGTTTTCGTAGATATAAATAATTCTATTCCGGAAAAAGTAAAAATCGATTCAATACAAATCGATCAAAAAGGCTCAAAATTTGTTATCAGCGCCGCCGCCGAGACCCGTTCGGATATTGTTAAACTTCAAGCCAAATTAGAAGATTTGGATTATTTAAAAAATCTTTCTTTTCAGAGTTCAACTTATAATGAAAAAGAGAGTTATTATACCTTTAGCATGGTAGGCACTATCTCCAAATGAAATCACAAGTATTTAAAATTTTCTTGAAAGTGTTTGCAACCCTGCTTTTTATCGGCGCCGTATTTTATTTTTTGATTATGCCAAAACTTAATGAACTGGTAGATAATCAAATCAAAATTTCTCAAATCAATTTCGATCAAGCGGCTGCCGATTCCAAGCTGTCTCAGCTTAAAAAAATTAGTAAAAATAAAGACGACCTTGACGCAACGGTAAGCAAGGTCAATGAATATTTACCGGATGACCCCAGCGCCAGCACCTTTATCGTTAAAATGGAACAAACTTCGTCGCAAATCCCTGTTATTATCGATTCTTTAAGCGTGACGGAAATAAAAACCAAAACTACCACAAAGAGCACAGATGCTTCTGAATCTAAAGACAGTAAAACAGCCACCACCACGGCTAAAAAACCTACCGAAAAGGCCCTGACTTTCTCTGCAACATTCCGCAGCTCCTACGAAAACATTTTGATATTTTTGAAAAAAATGGAAGAGATGTCAAGATTCAATACAATCGAAAGTATAACTCTCGGCAGCTACAGCACCGAGGATGGTTATTTAACTCTTAAGGCTGATGGGAAAATTTACTATGCTAAGTAAAGATCCGATTAAAATTACCTCTATAGTTATCACCTTTGTGATCTTTTTGGCAGGAGCTTCTTTAAGTTTTTGGATATATAATATTGTCATCGGCAAGCAAAACTCCGCTCCGGACGAAAATATCCAAAAAATTGAAGTTAGCACCGATAAATTGGCTAATATCGAAAAATCCGGTTCGCCTAATGTTACAAGCCCTGAAGATGGTTACGGTCGCAATAATCACTTTCTATCATACAAATAAAAAAATAACCGCCAAACACTTAAAATTTTGGGCAGTTATTTTATTTGTGGTATTTAGTAATATCCAGTTCTATCTAAATTACTGATTGATTTTACGCTTATCCTAAGATCTCGTGCACCTTGGCAATAACTTCTTTTGGCATCTGTTCGCTTTTGATTAGATAACCATCCTTATCCGTCATCATATTTTTAAGCTTGTCGATTTCCTGAATTAGAGCGGTAAGAATGATAATGGGAATATTTTTAGTGCGATCATCTTCCCTTAATTTGCCCATAACATCTATCCCGTTGAGTTTAGGCATCATCACATCCAACAAAATCAAATCGGGTGATTCACTCTGGGCTTTGGCTATTGCTTCTTCTCCGTCGGAGGCACCAATCACTACAAATCCATCGTATTTGAGCCTTTCTTCATACATTTCACGCAACGTCAAATCATCATCCACAATCAAAATTTTTTTATTCTCACTCATATTTCTCCTTCTTTGGGAATTAAATTTTGCAGAGGCTAATAACCTGCCGAGATTAAGGTGTTACATATATTAAATAATCAAATATATCATATAGTGTTCCACTCTCTCGGTCAATCTCCGCCTTCAGCGTACGACTCAAACCGCCATAGTAGGCAGTACTTTTAACAGTAGTAAAGGGCTGGGAAAAATTTAGCGTTGAACCGGTGCGTTCCGCCACACCGACTCCAGCAACACATCCCCCAAAATTTTTCAAATCCAAGCTTATCACTTTGCTCGTATTAATGGTAAAACCTTCTCTTAACCGTGCAATAACAGAATTGTAAGTATGAACGGGAGAAATATAGGTGTCAGGTTTTATTTGCGTCTCTGTGTCGGCTATCGCATTCCAATAACTATCGAGAAAGCTCGAAGAATTATGGTAAGTACTAGGTGTAGCATCGTCATAAAAATTAAGTGTGATTTCCATTCTGGGTTTTTTTTCGTCAACACTTGTGATAGATACCGGACATTCCTCTGTCAAATCAGCTGGGTCCAAATATTTTATAAAGATATTAATATCATCAGCGCTATTATAACTGTAAAGACTAATTGCTCTGCTGCCATCTATTGGAATCTGATACATTTTGTCATAACTCTTGTTAGCCACATCGGAAGCGTTAAAAATTAAATCTTTGTTGATATCTTCGCCCCAATAATCACCTTTAAATACCATGGTAAGGTAATAGTATTGTTTATCGGGAAAATTATTAGCCGCGCTCTCAATAAGATCGGTGTTAATATTCTTATCTTCACTTAAATTATAAAATTTTCCGTCTGGTATTTCAGTCTCCTCGTTGTATCTTTGCCTTAACATCGCCTCCTCTATGCCGGATTCCGCCACATAGTAGGAAATTGCGGCGTTTTCGTAGCTCGCACCAAGGCTTGAATCTAGCAAAAACAATCTGCCGATTGCAAAAGCAGCGCTGCCGATAGCGCCTATCAAAAAGACTGCGATTAAAATTGCCGACCCTCTCTGCTTTTTCATATAATCATCCAATAATCAATTTCCGATTCTCAAACCAGCAGCAAATTACGCACATGATTGAACATTGATAATCGATCATTGATAATATTTTGGTTATTGGTTAATTGTATTATACCATTTGTCAAACACAATGCAAAAACATATAATATAGGAGAACAATAGTTTTAAGGAGGGTTTTTTAATGTTGAAATTTTCCAGGAATAAGTATATTCAGATACTGGAGGTTTTTGTTTGGATCTTTATTATTTCAACGACAATCGTGGTGGTTTTGCGCTACCGTTGGGATACTGCTTCTTCCATCCTTCAATACCTATCCATGGCCGCCTTGCTCGTATCCGGCTATTTTTATTTAAAAAACCGCTCGTTATATCGTGATAGCCACAACAAAGCACAGCAGTTAATGCAAAAACAGCGGGAATTACGCCAAAGGCAAAAAACCATTGATTTGATATTTGAAAATTCGGCTGAAGGCATCATGATTCTGGATCAAGATAAAAATATCATTGAGTTTTCTCCGGGAATGGAAAAAATTTCCGGATATTTCAGAGGTGATTCTTTGGGCAAAAATGCCCAACAGCTTCTTAAATTTTCCGCAGAAAAAAATTATTCTCTTCTGCCCGATATGATGTTTACTTTGCCCGACATAAATAAACGGGACAAATATATTGAAAATACTCTTATTACCAACGAAGGAAAAATAATTACTGTTGAGGCTTCCCACACCCTAATCCACGACCCCAAAACCAATCAAGCAATGGCACTTGCGGTATTGCGTGACATAACTTTTGAAAAAGATCTTGTAGAACGGGATAAAGAGTTTATTACTGTGACTTCCCATCAGCTTAACACCCCGCTTTCAATCATCCGCGGCTATGCTTCCCTGCTCTCCTCTGGCAAAGCTGGCAAGCTGTCTCAAAAACAACTTAAATTTATTAAAGAAATTCACTCTGCTACTGAAAAGATGATAGATCTAACCAACAATATGCTCTCAATTTCGCGTATCGAACAGGAAAAAATCAAGCTTGACATTAGCGATGTAAATGTCGGCGATCTCATAAAAAATATTTCAGAGATGTTTAAAGAAAAGGTTGAGAGCAAAAAATTGAAATTAATAACCGAGCCAATAGATCAAAATTTGGTAATTATGGCCGATCAGGAAAAATTAAAACAGGCCATTTCAAATTTGATTGAAAATTCCATCAAATACACCAAGAAAGGCAGAATTACCCTGTCTGTGAGCGATAAACCTGAAGTTGTGGATATAATGGTGTCCGATACCGGTATTGGTATTCCAGAGGATGAAATTGAAAAAATTGGCACCCGTTTTTATCGATCTCAGAATGCTATAAACTTGGACAACCACGGTACAGGCCTTGGCATGTTTATTACTAGAACTATCATCGAAAAGCATCATGGGCATTTCAAAATAGAGAGCAGGGAGAATTCTTTTACAAAAACCATATTAACACTCCCCAAAAAACAGCGCGCCGAAGAATAAGACTTGCCAAAATTTTTCTTTGAATTTATGATATATTTGCGTTTAATAAAATCCTTGAATTATGAAAGGCGATATCTGACATTATTTCAACGGTCGCATGCAAGCATATACCTTGCTTTTGGCTGTATTAATCCGTGTAATCCGCCAACTGGCGGAGTCCGTAGTTGTTAAGCCTAGAAATTCAATAGTATCGGTTTTATTTAATTTCGTGAATGAAAATAATATTCGAATTAATTAAGCAGAATAATTTTAACAGGAGAGAAAAATGGCCAAAATTTTAATAGTTGACGACGAACAGCCGATATTGGATATGTATAGTGAATCTCTGAACAACCATGAAGTTCTTACCGCCGGCAACGGAGATGAAGCCATTCAAAAAGCTCAAAAAGAGCAGCCCGACTTGATACTTTTAGATATTATTATGCCGAAATTTAATGGACTTGATGTTTTGACCCAACTCAAAAACGACAAAGATACTTGCCACATTCCGGTGATTATTTTGACCAATTTGCCCAAAGAAGCCTCCGAAGACAAGGCACGCGAACTCGGCGCTAAAGCTTATTACGTTAAAGCGGAATTTGAACCGGAAAAACTGGCAACTACCGTCAACGAAGCCTTAAGAAACAAAGAATAATCATTAAATATTTTTGTAGCCAAGCGAAGCCCCGAAACTTCGGGGCGAAGTTTGGTAGCGCCCATCCTTCGTCCGCCGAATCAGCGGACTACGGACGACACGGCAAAGGGAAGTTCACGCGCTCCATTTTATTCCGCTTCTAGAAACCCACCCCACTTCGCTAAAGCTACGAGGGACACAGCGGTTTCTAGTATCTTCCTCCAGCGGGAAAGTCCCGTTTCCCGACCCCTTCCCAGTTCGATCCCCCTTACCATGAAAAAAGCATCACCGAAGTGATGCACTTTTCATGGTAGCCTAAATGCACTTTATATCGAACACCTTTTGGCCTGGCTACAGGAGATAATGGGTGTTTATGCACGGAATCAGTTTCCATCTGATGATTAAATGTAAAAGTTTTGTAGAAAATTGAATATTGGATCTGCTTTTGCTATATTATAATTGATTAGATTATCGGAGAGGCCCAGATGGTTCTAGACGGAACAAGCGACGGTAGAGATATTGATTTCAAAGCAGCTGATCCAACTGCAGATATTGAAATTGAAGAAAGC
>CAYNIX010000008.1:0-15364 GCA_964397535.1 uncultured Candidatus Saccharibacteria bacterium
AAAATTACAGAGGGTCAGGCAAAAATTATTTTAGAACTTAAATCCAAGATTTCAGACAGCGAAAATGAGACAATTATTTTGGGTATGGAAAAGTCAAATGAGGTTTTGGAGGCGCTTACCGGACTCGGCTATAAAAAATCAGATATTTCGCCGCTTTTAACAAAAATACCCTCTGATATTACAAAAACCGAAGAAAAAATCCGTTGGGTATTAAAAAATTTGAAGAAATAGATTGGACTCACAAAATTACAGATAAAGCCAGAAATACAGAATTACAGATAAAGAGCGGAGTTAAATTGGAAGATAAATTAATATTTAAGGAAGAAAGTTACACTATCTTGGGGTGCTGTTTTGAAGTTTTCAATAAAATTGGGCCAGGGCATAGAGAAAAAACATATCAGAGCGCATTACGTCAAATTTTTATAGATAGGGGCATTAAATTTCAAGAACAATTCCATATCCCAATTATTATTAACGATAAAAAAATTGGGCATAATTATTTTGATTTTCTAATAAATGATAAGATTATATTAGAGATTAAGCAGGGAGATGCATTTTTTCGCAGAGATATAGAACAAATTTATGCATATCTCTCATTAAGTGGCTTGAAGCTCGGCTTTCTGATAAACTTTACGAGCAAAGGCGTAAAACATAGAAGAATAATTAATTCTTATTGAATTAGTAATTCTGTAATTTCGGCGAACTATCTGTAATTTAGTGAGTGGACACATGGAAGTGGATTTAACTAAAAATCTGGTTGATCCGAACGAAACCGAAGAAGAGGAAATTCTTGTTTCTTTGCGTCCGCGTAAAATTGGCGATTATATCGGCCAAAACAACATTTGTTCTAATTTGTTAATTTGCCTTGAGGCAGCTAGAAAGCGCGGTGAGCCGGTAGAACATCTGGTTTTGTACGGTCCTCCGGGACTTGGCAAAACAACTTTGGCTCATATTGTGGCAAACGAAATGGGTACTAATATTCGTGTTACCAGTGGCCCGGCTATAGAGCGAGCGGGGGATTTGGCCAGTATTTTGACTAATTTAGAAGACGGAGACATTCTTTTTATAGATGAAATTCATAGGCTGAATCGTAATATTGAAGAAGTATTGTATCCGGCCATGGAGGACTTTGCCATCGATTTAATTCTCGGCAAGGGGCCAAGCGCCAAAACCATGCGGATAGATTTGCCACGTTTTACCTTGGTTGGAGCTACCACCAAACTGGGTAGTCTCTCTGGACCACTGCGCGATAGATTTGGTGTGGTAATGCGACTAGAGTTCTATTCTCAAGATGAATTGATAGAAATAGTTAGAAGAGCAGCCAGTATTTTACAAATTGATATCGACGAGGGAGGTTTAGGAGAAATTGCTAAAAGAGCTCGTCGCACTCCGCGAATAGCCAACAGAATTTTAAAAAGAGTTAGAGATTATGCCGAGGTTAAGCATCAGGGCACTATCAACCAAAACATTGCCAATGAGGCGCTGAACAAACTTGATATAGATGAACTGGGCTTGGATAAAAATGATCGTGATTATTTAAAAATTATTATTGAAAAATTTTCGGGCGGGCCGGTTGGAGTTGAAACTATAGCTGCCGCCATGAGCGAAGACAGAGAAACCATCGAAGATATGATCGAACCGTATTTATTGCAAATCGGATTTATAGATCGCACTCGCCGCGGTAGAGTAGCGACAGAAGCAGCATATTGCCATCTTGGAAAAAAATCACCAGCAGGACAGAACAAGCTTATTTAATTTTGCCCAGGGAAATTATCATTAGCCTATTAATAACCAATAACCAAGAAACAATCACCAGTCAATAATCAATAATCAATTTGGATGTTATGCGTTTGTCATTGCGAGCCATTCCAATGATTCGGGAGGCGCGGCAATCTCAAAAATAATAGATTGCTTCGTCGTCCACAGGCTGGCGGACTCCTCGCAATGACGAATGAGGTAAATTATATAAAAGGGTATTTATTGATAATTTCATACTTTTGGTTTTATTCGACCCAACGGGTCCCCTTAGGGGTATTTTGTGAGTGTAATGGAAACAAATAATAAAATTTTAGTACATATTTGCTGCGTGGCTTGTTTTAGCTATGTATATAAAATTATCAGCCAAGAAGGCTACAGAGTTACAGGCTTTTTTTACAATCCTGCTACCCATGGAAAAGCAGAGTATATAAAACGACTTTTAGATGTGAAAAAATTTTGTGAGGAACAAAAGATTAAACTAATTGTGCCGGAATACGATATACAAGAATTCATGGCACCGCTTATGCCCTACCAAGATAAAAATTCAATCAAATATATTTCTGATAAAAAAAGATGGAGAACCAAACGATGCCAATTTTGTTACGACTTACTGCTTACTCATACCGCGCAGATGGCTAAAAAGAAAAAAATCAGCCATTTTACTACCACCATGCTAACAACACCGTATAAAGACCATGAGGAATTGGTGAATATTGGTATGGAATTGGAACAGGAATTTAAGGTAAGATTTTATTATAAGGATTTTCGTAAGGGTTACTGGCAGGGTAGAAACTATGCGCGGGTTCATGACATGCATTTAGCCACATATTGCGGCTGCGCTTACAGTTCTGAAGAAGGACTACTAGAATAGTAAGTATCAAATTTCTAATTGGCTTAATTTCTCAGAAATACGCGAACAAAACAGCTTGGATACAATAGTTAAGTGAAAAAATTTAAAACAAAAAGATTGGAAATAGATGCTTGCCTTACTTAATAAGTGGTGAGAATTATAATTTATGTTAGACATTTGAAATTAAAATCGGCGTTATGTAAAATGTATGTTGCTGGTAATACTAAAAGATTTAGTAATTGTTGTAGGTAAAAAAACAAAATGATTTATTTCCTAATAATTTACGCGATATTTTTAATTGGATATATTATCTATAGTTTTTTTGGCTTATATCATTTATGGCGTTTTGGATATATTGGCGATTTAACTAAACCGGCTATAGTACTTTATATTGTTGTTTCAATTATAGTCATTGTAATTTCATTGGTTACTATTGCTCTTCGTCCCTGGCCGAATACACTGTCATTTTGAATAATGAAGAATGAATGATGAATAAAGGTCGCTAATATTTTACCAAAAAAACCTTATTATCCATTATCCATTATTCTTTATTCTTTATTCTTTATTCTTTATTCTTTATTCATAGGATGTATATGCCTATTGTTGGAAAATATTTTCCAAGCCAAAGAGAGCAAGAAAAAGTATTTTTGTTGTTACGCCGACACTGGTTTACTTATTTTGGATTTGTGTTTATCGCTTTCGTTATGAGTATCCCACTTATTGTTCTAATAATTTATTGGATTATTAGCCCCGAGGCTTTTACTGGCGCCGGAGGTAATATTGCCATTCTGGGCGGCTTTATCTACATTTTGTTCGTTTTGGCGGTAATGTTGTACGGTTTTATCGATTACTATTTGGATGTATATATCATAACCAATGAAAGAATCGTCAATGTAGAACAAAATGGATTTTTTCGCAGAGAAATATCCGAGCTGCATTTGCACCAAATTCAGGATGTTTCAGCCAAAGTGAAAGGTTTGTTTCCGACAATCATGCATTATGGTGATATCTTTATCCAAACAGCAGGTGAACGGGAAAATTTTGTATTTCAATCCGTACCCAATCCTTATCGCGTGTCAAAAACCATCGTTGACTTACACGAGACTCAACTGGCCGAAAGGGAAAAAGAAATTCGTGAAGAGGTAGTCGAAGATACATCGAATATTTTATCAAACGGAGAAACAAAATCTAATTCAAATGAAGAACCAGATTCTGGCTTTACTCGTGATTCTTTTGATATGGAATCGGTGAATCCCGCTTCTTTTGCTACGGCTAGGAAAAGAACAAAAAAATATTTATCGGGAGAGGAATTGGAAGTTACCGATATAGAGCGAAGAGCGGAAAATCAAATAATGCTTGAAAATAGTAAACATATACTTGAAAAGCTAGACCAAGATAAAGCGACTGACTTGTCAAATTCGGCAGAAAAAGAAAAAAAAGTTAGTAGCGATAAAAGTGATAAGATCAATGAAGCGCCCGCTATTAGCAAGCAAAAATCAATAAAAGCTTCCAATGGTAAAGACGAGGGTGAGATGCACGAAGGCGAAGAAATTGATATTTAGTAAACTAATCTAAATACACGAATCTAAATACACGAATCTAAATACACGAATCTAAATACACAAATATAAATACACAAATATAAAACACGGATTTAAGAACATAAAATTTTTGCACAAATTTAACTACACTGATTTTGTACACTGATGTACACAACATTGATATATTAGTAATCTGATAGTTGAAAAGAAGTTGTGAATATTTGTGAAATGTATTAGTGTATTTAATAATGAAACTTGACGACTTTGATTATAAATTGCCAGTAGAGCTGATTGCTCAAGCACCGGCTGCAAGGCGCGATCAATCGCGTCTTTTGGTTTTGGAGAGGGAAAGTGGCAATATTAAACCTAAAAAGTTTAGCAATATTTTAGATTTTCTTAATAAGGGTGATTTGCTGGTATTAAATAATTCGAAAGTTTTCCCTGCCCGAATATTCGGCAAAAAGGAGTCCACCGGTGGAACAGTAGAAATACTACTTAACCATCAAATTGACAGCAACACATGGGAGGTGATTGGCAAGAATTTAAAAAAAGGTGCGAGAATTAAGTTTGCCGATAGCTCACTTATTGCCTGCGTTTTAGAAAAAAAAGAACAAACTGCGATAATATTTTTCAATTTATCAGATGAAAAATTTATTTCTGAAGTTGAAAAAATCGGCCACATTCCCTTACCGCCGTACATAAAAAGAACAGAAAAACAGAGAAACCGAAGAACAGTTAAACAAGATCAAAATAGATATCAGACTGTTTATGCCAAGGAGAAAGGAAGCGTGGCCGCACCGACTGCCGGTCTGCATTTTACCGAAGATTTATTAAATAAAATCAGCCGCAAAGGCATCAATATTGCATATTTAACATTACACGTGGGAATCGGTACTTTTGCACCAGTTAAGACTGAAAATATTAAAGATCATATAATGCATGAAGAATATTATACGATATCATACAATGTCATACAAAATATTATCGACACAAAAAAGGCGGGCAAACGGGTTGTAGCTGTTGGAACTACCACAACAAGAGTTTTGGAAGCCCTGTTTCAACCGCGGAATATTAACGCGGAAGAGTGTATGGAGCAACCATCAAAAAAATATTCGATTATAGAAAAATTAACCAATAGTGAATTGGCTACAACCTACAAGCTAGAGCCTAAAGCTCATATATCCGGTTCGACAAATATATTCATTTATCCTCCTTACAATTTTAATTGCGTTGACGCGCTTATTACTAATTTTCATCTGCCAAAGTCTTCGCTATTAATGCTGGTATCCGCTTTTGCCGGGAAAAAGAACATTGACTTGGCATACCAATACGCTATTGAAAATAAATTTCGCTTTTTTTCTTATGGTGATGCTATGTTTATAACATAGCCACATTTAATAAAATGTAATTTTCGCGCCTGCTAATATTAATCGCTTTAAAAAGCATGTGACAAATTTCATACAGAATATTAAAGTAATGGTAAAACTGTCTTTTTTAGCTTGGGGTGGGTAATTACAGCATAAAAATTGTACAGAAGTGATTATAATTCATATTAAACACATAAAATAATAACCAAAAAATACGCAAATGATATCCAAATAACATAGGTAGTAATATGAATATGTCCGATCGGACATATTCATATTACAAGTGAGTTTGCCAGGTGTAAAAAAATTAAAAAAATATTATGCGCAGAAAAATTAAATTAAATAATATTGTCTCAAAACCTCATATGATATAATCAAATTATGGCTAAAATAATTAAAACCATAGTCATTGTTTGTTGCGCTTTATCGAGCGCTATTTTTATTGCCAGAGCCGCTAAAGCCTCCGAAACTCATTTGGTTATAAACGAGGTATATTCGGCCCCGACAAGCGGGGAAAAAGAGTGGCTTGAATTATATAATCCGACAAACAATGATATCGATTTGGGTGATTATGCACTTTTCGATGGTTCTTTAACTATAAAAAATTTGAACGGTACAATTGAAGCCGGTGATTATTATGTGTATGAAGCTTCTAGCGGGTGGCTGAATAATAGCGGCGAGACAATAGCCTTGGTTTATTTACCAACCTCAAAAATTATTGACCAAATCACCTATGGCAATTGGAACGGCGATCAAGAAAATAAGCCTAAAGCCCCCACGGTTGACAAGACAATTGCTCGCTTGCCGAACGGCATTGATACAGATGATGATTTATCGGATTTTAGTCTTATGCTCCCGACTAAAAATGCCGAAAATATACGCCTAGAATATACCAAAGACATTGTGATAAACGAAATTTTGCCTAAGCCCGTCAATGGTACTGAAAATGAATTTATTGAACTTAAAAATCTTAGCGATACGGAAATTGATTTGAGTGGATGGCAAATTGATGATATTGAAGGAGGCTCAACTCCTTACACCATTTCGGCCGGTACCACAATCGGCGCACAAGGGTTTCTGGTATTTTTCCATGGTGAAACCGGCATTTATCTTAATGACAGCGGCGATAGTGCCAGGTTGCTTGATCCGAATGGCGAACTAAAATATACGATATCATACGATAAAATCGAAGTCGGCGTCTCATATAGTAGGTTTGATGATGCTTGGAGATTTAGCCAAAGTGTTACTCCTGCAGATGAAAATATATATTCAAGCAAGGAAAACGATTTTGATGCAAATAAAATTACTAGTGTAAAAGAGGCTAAAATTTTGGATAACGGCCAATTTGTTAAGCTGGAGGGTTTTGTAACAGCACCCCCGGGTACAATATCTTCCCAGTATTTTTATATGCAAGACGAAAGCGGTGGAATTCAAGTCTATTCTTATTCAAAAACATTCCCGTCGCTTGAAAGCGGGATAAAAGTAACGGTTTATGGTGAATTGAGCGAATATGCCGGTGAAAAAAGATTAAAAATAAGCTCTGATAATGATATCAAAATAATTCAAGAGCAAAAAAATATTATTCCTCAAAAAATGAAAATATTTGAAATTAACTTGTCTCATACAGGAGAAATAGTATCAGTGGAAGGAATTATCAGCAAAACTCAAGGAAACACTTTTTATATAAAAGATGACACAAGTGAAATAAAAGTGATAATAAGGGAATCCACCGGAATTAAAAAACCGAAAATGAGAAAAAATGATAGCTTCGCTGTCTCGGGCGTAGTTTCCAGCTATCGCGGGGAACTAAGAATATTGCCATATTATCAAGATGGTGTTAAGATATTAACTTCGGGGTTGTTGCCGGAAGGGGGATTTAAACGGACAAACACATGGAATTTATCTCAAATAGTCTCAAAGAAACCACTAAATTTGCCGCAAATTTATCCACCACTCTTGTTGGTGGTGATGTATTGTGCCTACGGGGCGATCTCGGTAGCGGTAAAACTACGCTCGTCCAATCTTTAGCAAAATTGCTAGGCATAAAAGAGCAGATTACCAGCCCGACTTTTGTGATTATGAAAAATTACATTTTACCAAAGAGTATAAACGGGATAAAAGAAATTGTTCATGTTGACGCATACCGATTACGGGGTGCTTTTGATGCCGAAACTATTGGACTCAGTGAATATTTTGAAAGAGCTGACATATTAATTATTATAGAATGGCCAGAAAATATTGCGACAGCTCTACCCAAAAAGTTAAAAAACATCAAAATTACCCAGATATCCAATACCGGCCGTAAATTTGAAACAAATTTTAATTATCATGAATAAACAAAGTCTTTTTCTTTTTATTGATACCGCAAACAAGCCAAACCAAATAGGCTTGCTTTCACTTGATGGAAATTTTAAAAGTATACAAAATCTTGAAATATCGGGTCGTCAATCGGAAATGCTTTTGTCGGAAATAGATGGAATGTTGAAATACGCTAATCTTAATATAAAAAAGTTAGGGGGAATATTAGTGGTCAACGGACCCGGATCATATACTTCTTTACGAGTTGGAGTATCACTTGCTAACGCACTGTCTTTCGCCTCTAATTTGGGTATTGCCCGGATATCGGCGCATGATAGCAAAAACAAACACAAAAGAGCTCTAGCTTTAGGAAATTTAAATAAAGATCCGATTTCGGCACTTTATTTGAGTGAGCCTAATATTACTACAAAAAAGATAGACAAAAAAACCGCGATTATGTAAAATGAAAATATCGATTTAAACAAATCTTTTTTTGTTTTGGATAAAAATTTCTTATGTTTTTAAGACGAAAAAAATTCGACCAAGAGTTGCCGTCGCAAAAACCGCGCAAAAGATGGAAGAAAGTTTTGCTTTCCATAGTGTTTTGTTTTGTGGTGATAATTTTTAGCTACGTAGCTTATGTTTTTGCCACCGGAAAGAACATTTTTGATACGGGAAATTTAACTTCTTCTCCTTTTTTTAAAAAATTGGCTGGCGAAAATTATTCGCTTAGGGGTGAGGGTGACGGCAGAATTAATATTTTGTTTATGGGTATGGGTGGAGAAAACCATCCCGGGGGGCAATTAACCGATTCAATAATGGTTGTAAGCATAGACCCCGAAAATAAAACCATGGCCATGCTCTCTATTCCAAGAGATTTGTATGTTCCGGTGCCAAACACCAAATACAGCAAGAAGATAAATGAAATTTATAAAACCGGGGAAGATCGACGCAAAGGAAGCGGTGGCGAATTTGCCAAAGAAACCATCGGTAAAATTTTGGATCTGCCCATCCACTATTATGTAACGGTGGATTTTTACGGTTTCAAAAAATTGATTGACTCAGTGGGTGGCGTAGATATTAATGTCGAAAAAGCCCTTTATGATCCCTATTATCCGGCCAGCGACATGAAAGGTTACGAACCGCTTAAAATAAAGGCCGGCGACCAGCATATGAATGGAGAGATGGCCCTGAAATACGCAAGAAGCAGGGAAACCAGCTCTGATTTTGATCGCGCATCTCGCCAACAAAAAGTCATTGAAGCACTAAGCCATAAAATGTTAACCGCCGGATATCTGGCAAACCCAAAAAAAATCTATGATTTGGTTAATATTTTAAGCGAACACGTGCGTACGGATTTTTCTACGGACGAGGTATCCGCTATGGCAAAATTGGCCCGTGAGATCGATTACTCAAAAACCGTTAGCAAAGTCTTAAGCAACGGAACAGACGGGGAGCTGGTTTCGGATTCATCTAATGGTACGTATACTTTGGCTCCTCGATCCGGCAATTGGCAGGAAATTCAAAGAATCGCCCATGAAATTTTTACAGACCCCAATCTTAAAAAGGAAGATGCAAAGATAGAGGTGGTTAATTGCACCAAAACCAGCGGCTTGGCGGCCAAATTATCCGATATTTTAAGAAGTTATAATTATAATGTTGTTTCAACAATAAACGGAACGGCAGCTGCTAAAACGGTGATATATGATTACACAAGCGGCGCCAAACCCGTTACAGTGGAGTTTTTGGAAAAAAGGCTCGGAGTGCATGCTACTAAAAAAACCAGACCCGAAGAATTACAAAATGTGGATATTTCCATACGGCTGGGTGATGATTATAGGGGTTTTACCAAAGAACCATAAACCCTAAATTCTAAATCCTAAACTCTAAATTCCAAAACCTTTGATAAAGTTATGCAGATTGTGGCACAAAGAAAAAAGGGCTATGATAAATTAAGTATCATGGCTTTTTTGTTTTCACCAAAATTCCGGAAAATCGTGCTTGTGGTAATTTTAATTGCCGCTTCTATACTTTTTTGGATGCTAAACCCGCATTTATATATAAGCATTTTTGCCGAAATATTGGCGGCTGTGGCATTAATTTCTATCATATCTGAAAAAAATATTCACTTCATAGTTGTATTTTTAAGCTTTATCTCGTCTTATGTTCTCTATAACTACATGCTGGTTAATAATCTTCCGGCATGGCTTATTATGATTAGCATTTTAATAATATTTTTATATATTTTTGGCTATCTGGAAAAAGTAATTAACTTTCCCGAAGGTATAAATTTCATTTTTCTTTTAGTTTTTTCTTTAGCCACCTTGGAGACTTTTTTGTTTTTGGGATATTTCCTCATAAGCCCGTTAAACAGGAGCTTATTGCTGGCAATGACTGTCTATATAATTTACGGTTTTTGTGATAATGTAATAGAAAAGCAAAAGCCAAAACAATTAATAACCTTTATTGTGGTGTTTTTGGTGGTATTTGTTACAATGTTAGTAACGGCCTCTTGGGGGCAGGTATAGTTTTATAGTGTTGATAATATTTATCACTGCGGGATTACCGCGGTTTATGCGGAGATTTTATGAAAGAGAAAATGCTTGCCGTAACAGGACGAATAAAAGAAGCGATTGGCAAAGTAAAAATTGGCAGACAAAGTCGAGAAGATCTGGGCCCGAACGCACCGGCAAAGTTTAGCAGCCCCGCTTTGGTGCATTTGTTGGCCGGAGCAATTATCGTATTGTTTGTAGCGGAATTTGCTTTTGCCATTAGCATATATGGCTTTAAATCCAAAGATAATTTTACCCGTATGGCTGCAAATATCATTCCATACCCGGCTGCGTTTACAACTTCAGGTATTGTAACTGTGTCCCAATATTGGAAAGAAAAAGATTATATTGAACATTTTTATGCTTCGACCAAGCAGGCCACTTTGGATAACCGGGAACTTTCGGATCAAATTTTAAAACAAGAAGTTGAAAACAGAATTATTAGCAAAGAGGCAATCAAATTTAAAATCAAGGTTTCAAAAGAAGACGTGGATTCGGCCATGGAGCAAATCTATGACAGCAATGGCGGCAAAGAAGAGGTTGAAAAAGCATTGGTGGATTTATACGGCTTGTCGGTTTCAGAATTTCGCGACCTTGTTCATACCCAGCTTTTAAGGGACCAAATCAATAAATCGGCGATTGAGCATGTTACCGTTCGACATATTTTGATAAGAGTCGAAGAGGATGCGTCGGATGAAAAGATTGACGAAGCCAAAGCTAAAATTGACGGATATTTAAATGAAATTAAAGCGGGTTTGAGTTTTGAAGAGGCGGCTAAAAAATATTCAGAGGACGTAGGCAGCAATCAAGAGGGAGGGCTACTTGAAACTTTTGCTCGCGGCGATATGGTTAAAGAATTTGAGGATGTAGCTTTCAGTACTCCCAAGGGCGAGATTTCGGAACCTTTCAGAACTTCTTTCGGTTGGCATATTTTACAAGTTGAAGATATTACCGGTCAAATTAAATCAAGTTTTGAAGATTGGTTAAATGGCCTTGTGGAAGGTAATTTAGTCATTTATCTATATAAGGATTAAATGGCAAAAAGTTCCGGCCTAAAAGCTAAAATTATAATCGCCGCGCTTACAGTGGTTGCGATATTGTTAGCGGTTTTCGGCTATTTTTATAAACAAAGCTCAACTAAAGAGGTGCCGGTAAGGCAAATATATGAGATAAGATGAGTTTGACATTTTTGGAAGTATGAGATAATATATTTACAATGATATATGATAGAAATAATTTTTGGTTTTATTTTTTTACCGGACAGGGTCGGGTGAATTAGTAATATCAAAATTATACGATATTATACAAAACCCGGCCTGCGCGCCGGTTTTTTTGTTTGTTTCTGCTTTTTGCAAAACAGAAGGCAGAAATCAAATGAATCGGGAGGGTTTAGCATGAAAAAGAGGTCATTCGTAGTAAGTAGGCAGGAAGTAGATGGTGTGTCGGGCTGGAGAATCGATCTCAACTGCAGCCCGAAGTTGTCGGCAAAAGCCATCACGGGCTACATCAAGCGACTGGGGCTCCTGCCCAATGCTTGTGCTGCGCTATTGGTCTGCGGGGCTCCCGAACTGGACGTAAGGACGCTTTATCTCGTAGCCGCCTCATTTATCCACAATCAAAGGATTGAGGTGCTGGTGAGCTACTGCGGGAAAACAGACGTGTTGTGGTCGCTCGACACAAAGAGGCAAGCGTTGAGTGTCGGTGCAAACCGGGACGGAGGACTGCCGGTGTTGCGGCTTGAAGCCGCATGATGCCCATTGTGGCCGCATGCAATGATGGTGGAAAGCAAACCTTGGTGGTTAGGCTCGGACAGGTGGAGGTAGCCATCAATCCCGCGCCGCTTGGAAATGTCGAAAAGCCGCCCGATAAGGGCCTGCCGCCCTTTTTCGAGCAACTGCTCAAAGGGGAAGCTCACCTAGAAGGCAATCCTGGCAGGCTGATAATCCAAAAGAACCAGCAATGGTATCTCTTGCATCTGCTCCGAGACGGAGGGGTGGCAACAACCACTCTGAATCGGGAGCAATTCCTTGCTATGTTCGACCGGATTGCCTCAATTCGCCTGGAGGGTGAGCCGCATCCTCCCCCGTTAGAGGCGAAAAATCCGGCCTGGAATTTGGAGTAAGTAGTACCGCCGGTGTGGCGGTACAGGATTCCCGGGAGAGGGAATTCGGAACCGTGCCCGCCATCGCCTGAAAAAGGCGATGGCGGGCACCATTATTTTTGCGATATTTAAACACAGCTTGACAAATAGTGTTATAATTTTAAGTGATATTAATTGGTGCTTAAAATTTGAATGTGGGAGAATTATGCCAAAAAAGATTTTGGTCGTTGAAGATGATCCGGCAATACAAAATGCGATTGTAATGAAGCTTAAAAAAGAAGGTATGGAAACTTATGCCGCAACCAGCGTAAGCGAGGCGAAAAAAGTGCTGGAAGAACAACAGAGCGTTGATGCAATTTGGCTAGATCACTACCTTTACGGGGAAGGGGATGGATTGGATTTTTTGAGGCAGATTAAGCAAAATGATAAATTCAAAGATATTCCGGTTTTTGTGATTTCAAACACTATCAATCCGGAGAAAGTGAAGCCCTATTTTGAACTCGGAGCGGTAAAATTTTATGTGAAATCTGATTTTCGCCTTGAAGAAATTGTAGACGATATCAAATCCATTTGGGCGGAATAATTGACTTTAAGCATTGAAGGATTTTTTTGAAAAATCAGCCACCCCAATGAGAGGGGCTATATCGATGTATTCAGATGCAGCAATATCAATGTTTCTTTGATGGTAAAGATAAACATTTGTTTGAAGTAATTGAATAATTTTAGGTAAAAAAAGATCGACGGATTGCGCGATCTTGCCACCTAAAATTATTTTATTTATGCCAGTTATATTTATAAAATTAGCCATTGCTATAGACAAGTATTTAGCAGATTCATCTAATATGCTTAAAGCTGTCTGGTTTTTTTGCTCGGCTAATATGAAAAAATCCTCGGTATTTTTTACATCAAGATCTTCGCTTAGGGCCTTTTTTAGCAGCGCCCAGCCGGAAAAAAATGTTTCCAAACAGCCAATTTCACCGCAAGTACACATATCAGTGCCTGAAATAATTTTACTGTGCCCAAGCTCGCAAGATAAATTGCTGTTCCAAGGGCCAACACCCTCCACATAATATGCCGAGCCAATACCGGTTCCAAGAGTTATCAGCGCTAAATCACTTTCAAACAATTTACCAAGCACCAATTCGCCACGTAAGGCCATATCGGCATCATTGCCTATCGATACCAAATCACGATCTAAAATATTTTGGTTATTTAAGCCATTTAAGTATTGCAAATTGGGGCAAGCAGATACTTGTTTGGTATTATAATCAACAACCCCCGGCACTGTTATGCCTACTAAAGTTTGATCGCCCAAATCAAGTTCGCGCATCACCTCCCAAACAATGCGCTTGAAATCAAAAATATTATCCGGCGTGTCACGGAATAAAATTTCACCCACTTTTATACCAGCAACAACTCTTGCCGCACGGATATTTGTCCCGCCGACATCAATAGCGATACAGTCATTATTTTGCCCCACTTGCCCCATCCTTTCGTTTATGATAATTATATCATTTGCTCCACAGTTATTGAATAGCGGTGAATAATTTGGTATAATTATGCTTGTAATATACGGGGTCGTAGTTCAGTTGGTTAGAACGCCACACTGTCACTGTGGAGGTCGCCGGTTCGAGTCCGGTCGATCCCGCCAAATGAAAAATGCTGTTTCGGACAGCGTTTTTTATTTGGCAGATTATTGCCAGTCTCATGTCCGGCCTGTCCTTCCGTAACTTTATCGAAGGGGGTCGACCGTGTGCCTCCGTAGCTTATAGAGCGAAGGAGGATCCCGCCAGTTGATTACGACAAAAAAATATCCGGCTTGCCTTGCTGTACTGACTTATTATAATCAAATATCATAACTTCGCTCCTATTACATCGTTATAAGAGTGCTTTTTGTATTTTCCTCAACAACCCACCCCATGGGTTGTTTATAAAACGAGTGTTTCCAAGCTATTGAAACATTACGCAGATTGTTCTGGTTTAGATAGATCCCGTACACATTGCTAGATATTTACATCTAACTACTCATGTGTTATATTTGTGTGTTCCGGACAACAGACGATGACAAGAGTCGACAAAGGAGGGCACGATGGGGAACGAGACGGTTCCAGAATTGCCGCAAGACTCGTTGTTTAGTTTTTTGGGGGAAAAGCTCGGAACAGAGCAAGTCAAAGAGGTATGGGAGGTGCTTAAGCCCTACTACGAGATAGCGCGTAGCGAGAACTACCCTCTACGTCCACAGGAGGAACTGGATGAGTCGAAGATAGTGGCCGCTATCCAAGGCTTCTTCGAGAACTCTGTCATCGAGCTAGCCTTCTACTCCGTTTCGAGGCCGTATCCAAAGCCGAAGTGGATGACAGACGAGGTTTACCAGGCCAGTCTCCGGGCCAGCCTCACAGTCAGCTTCGGGGACAGCTTCGGGCCCAATCTCCAGGACGGACTCGGAGCTAGCCTCGAGCCCAATCTCTGGGACAAACTCGGTGATAGCCTCACAGCCAGCCTCACAGTCAGCCTCGGGGACAGCTTCCGGGACAGCTTCTGGAACGGCCTTCGACTCTGCTTCTGGGTCATCCTCGGGGCCAGCCTCTTTTTCTATCTCGCGTCTGTACTAGCGGGAAAGCAAGATGAGGCAGACAGATTCAAGAAGCTCCTAGAGGCACAAAGAGGTTGTGCTATCATCGGCAGGAAGTGTGATGATCCCGACACATGGTCATCCTTTGCGGGTGAGGGGGTACAGAGGGGTTCTGTCTTTGCTATGGACGGAACCCCTGCCCTCAACACATAAGTGTTCTGATGAGTCGTTGAAAACTACGACGAAAGGGAAAATGTCGATTCAATTTCTATACGCTAGCTCAAGCTTATAAAACAAAATAGCCGTACGGCTATTTTGTTTTAAT
>CAYNIX010000009.1:0-15304 GCA_964397535.1 uncultured Candidatus Saccharibacteria bacterium
ATAATTTCTTTTATTATGGCGCTTTCTATGCAATATCTAAAACATTTTTATAGCCGATATGTAAACATGGATACTTTCGTGGGAGTATTTACCCAAAGTTTTCTGGTAGTAGCCACCTCTCTCATCGTATATTTGATTCTCTCAAAAATTATCGGCCTCAAAGAGTTAAAATGGGCGCTAAAAAGAAAAGTTGAATAATGGCCAAAAAAGATCTAAGCAAAATTTCAGAGATAAAAAGCAATCTAAAAGGTGAGATTGTTGAACCTGAAAATAAAAAAGGCGATAAATTTTCCGATAAGGAATTTTATCGCGATCTGGATAAAATAAAAAATAAAAGCTGTTGCTCAATTCCTGTATTGTTTATATTTTTGATTGCGGTTTTTGCACTATTGGTAACGGCCCTGATATTGTTGAAAAATTACACCAAAAGAGGTATTGATTATGTTGCTAAAAATCAAAAAGAAGCTGAAAGTGACATGATTGATTCGTTTATTACAGACACTCAAAATATGAACCCGGGTGAAACATTGACGCTGGATTTTACCGAGGTTGAAGTTGCAAATTACTTGGCGATTTCCGATCCTGATTTTCCTCTGCAAAAAGCCAGACTTGAGATTGAAGACAGGGGCATCATCATATCTGGGAGCATTAAAAAAAGTATTTTAAGTTTGCCGGTAAAAGCGGTGGTAGTACCCAAGGTGGAAGAAGGTAGAGTCAAACTTTATATTGACGATTTATCGAGTGGCAGTATATCGCTGCCGCAGGCTGTAAAAAATAGCCTCAATGATTATTTGGACTTGATGATGCGTTCGAAAAATTTATACGATGATACATTGGAGATTACCGGTACCGAGACGAGGGAAAACCTTTTTAAGATAGATGTGTACAAGCGTACAATCTGATTACAATATGAAAGCTCTACTTTTATCTGATATACATGGCTCCTATCGGATGTTATCTGCAATGCTTGAGATTGCAAATAGTACTCCTACAATAAAAGCCCTAATTTTTGCCGGAGATTTGGTAGATATGGGCGAGCCGGTAAGTTTTGTTGATGAATTTGTTTGGACCATGGAGCAATCTTCTCTAAATTTTTTTTGGGTTCCGGGCAACAATGACTTTGGTAGGGCTTATCATCACTTGAATGCCAAATATAAGTCGCTTGAAGGTATTGTCACAAGTTACGACGGTATCAAATTTACCGGTGTCGGAGGTACACCCGCTTCGTGGGCCGGGCAATACCAAGGTGAGAGGAGTGTCGATAAAAAGGACATTGCTGGAACGATCTTTGTTTCGCACGTACCACCTCCGGGCATCAGCACTTTTAGAAAAATTGATGATGCAAACTCTAAACCCAAAATCCTAAACTCTAAACCCTTTGACTCCGCTCAGGGCAGGCAAATTCAAGATTCGAGTTTAGAAAATTCAAAAATTGTTTCGGATTTAGATTTTAGAAATTTGAATTTGCAAAGGAAAATTATCGATTTTCCTTTGGCGCATATCTGCGGGCATATTCACCACACTTGGGGTGTCGGCTACTTAGGCTCAACCAAAATTATAAAATTGGCCGCTTCATATCTGGGTTATTATGCTATAATGGATCTACAATCATTAGTAGTCGAGTTTGGGAGGTTTTGGAAATGAAAATTTATGTTGCAGGAAGTATGCAATTTATTGAGAAAAAAATCGCAATCAGAGATAATCTCAATAAACTGGGGCATATGGCAAGGGTAACAAGTTTTTCTGATGCTTTTATTGGAAAAAGCGATAAAGAAAAGGAGAAAATCAAAATTTCTCAAAAGAATGATGAGGATGCAATCCGAGCATGCTGGGATGAAATGCAGGGCGATGAGGCGATACTTGTGGCGAATTTCGATAAGTACGGTATTAAAAATTATGTTGGTGGTAATGCTTTTTTAGAACTTGGTTATGCTTACGTAATGAATCAGAAATTATTTTTACTTAATCCTATCCCTGATATGATATATACTACAGAAATCATTGCCATGAAACCGATCATTATCAACGGTGATTTATCAAAGATTAAATAAAGCTTAATTCTTAATTTTTTATTCGTAATTCAAAGTAATTAGCAAGTGGAGAAAAGCTATGCTTTTCGGAGCTCATGTATCAACCAGAGAACCTTTTTCCGAAGCCGTGACTCGAGCGGCCGATTTGGGTTGCGAATGTATGCAGATATTCGGCAATGCTCCCCAGCGTTGGAATCCACTAACCATAAAAGACGAAGAGATTACAAAATTTAATGCGCTCAATAAAATAAAAAAAATTTCACCGATTGTTATACATGGAATTTATCTCATAAATTTAGCCAGTGATAATCCCTTTTTTTATGAAGCATCCATAAAATCTCTCATTGATGATATGCACAAAGCTGATAGAATTGGGGCACTTGGGGTTAACTTTCATGTCGGTTCCACCAAGGGCAGGGAGTTTTCGGAAGTTATTACAAGGGTGGTTTTAGCTATTAAAAATATTTTAGCCGCTTCCGCGGAAAAACCCTATTTGACACTGGAAAATTCGGCAGGAGCGGGCAATATCATCGGAGACAAATTTGAGGAACTTGGGAAAATAATTAAGGAGGTTGACTCGCCCCGCCTTAAGGTTACGGTTGATACGGCTCATGCTTTTGCTTCGGGCTATAATGTGGCAACCCATGAAGGCCTAGAAGATATGTTAGGCGAATTTGAAAAATCGATCGGTCTTGATAAACTTGTTTGTTTACACCTCAATGACTCGGCCGTGCCATGGGGCTCGCAGCGCGACCGTCATGCCGATATTGGAGAGGGTTATATTGGGCTTGAAGCTTTTCGCCGCATAGTAAATCATCCCAAACTTAGCAAAATTCCGGGGATTATTGAAACTCCCGGCAATAAAGGGAAAAGCGATATTGATAATTTAAAAATATTAAAGGATCTTAAAAAATAGTATCTCTCTATATCAAAATACTTTTTAGTATAGTAAAAAGTATTTTTTTGTGATAAGTTTTTTTTGGGAGCGAATAGGAAAGGACCGGGAAGTGACAAAAAAAGTGCCATGGCTTTTCGTCTTACTGGTTGCTTTGATCCCAGTGGTTCTGGTTTTCGCTGTATGGGCAAACCACTACGAAGTCACAAAGCCCAGAACCCCCGATACGTCCAAGTATTACTCGGATGATTCAAGCGAGTCTCCGAAAGTTCCTTTCAAACTATACAAGCCTCCCCCATCTGTGCCGCCGGGCTTCCAAAAAGGAAGACCCGGCCCATTTTTTTAAAAAGAGAGCGAGAATGTATTAGACCCCGGTATCGAATATTTTTACCAAATATGCTAGAATAATCTTTATGAATCAATCTCATATTCGAAATTTCTGTATTATTGCTCATATTGATCACGGTAAGTCCACACTGGCTGACCGTATGCTTGAAATTACCGGCACGGTTGAACCGCGGGAAATGAAAACCCAAATGCTAGACCAAATGGATTTAGAGCGCGAACGAGGCATTACCATTAAACTAGCCCCGGTGAGAATGGAGTGGGGACCAAACTCTAAAGTCGAAACTCTAAACTCGAAACCCTTCGACTCCGTTCAGGACAGGCAAACTCAAAATACAAAACATGTAAATTCAAAAATAATTTCGGATTTAGGATTTAGAGTTTCGGATTTATCAAATTTAAAACATGTTTTAAATTTGATTGATACTCCCGGACATGTTGATTTTTCATATGAGGTCTCAAGGTCGCTCGCCGCGGTAGAGGGAGCGGTACTTTTAGTGGATGCCACACAAGGAATCGAGGCGCAAACTTTGTCTACGCTCTACGCGGCGCTTGAGCATAATCTAGAGATAATCCCCGTTATTAATAAAATTGATTTGCCGGCGGCCAGAACCACGGAGGTAAGTGAAGAAATCGTTAAATTGCTTGGCTGCAATAAAAACGATATTATTTTAGCTTCCGGCAAAACCGGTGAAGGTGTGGAAAATATTTTAAATAGAGTCGTAGAGCAAATACCTGCTCCATGCGGAAAAGAAGATGCTCCGTTAAGAGCTTTAATTTTTGATTCTAAATATGATCCTTATCGCGGGGTAGTCGCCTACATTAGGGTAGTTGATGGAAAAATAGAAAAAAATGATGAAATATTTTTAGTAGAAACCAAAGCGTCGGGTAGAGCAGAGGAGATAGGTGTTTTTAAGCCAAAATTTTTTAGCCGTACTCCCCTATCGGCCGGAGAAATCGGCTATGTAGTTACAGGCTTTAAAACAGTTTCGGAGGCAGCGGTTGGCGATACAATAACCTTGAAAAAAACTTCCCCCTCCACTCCCCTTCCCGGATATAAAAAGGTAAAACCCTTTGTCTTTGCCTCGGTCTATTCAGCAGAAAGCGACAAATATCCGGAGCTGAAAGAAGCGGTGGAAAAATTAAAAATGAATGACGCATCTCTAAATTTTGAAGCCGAAAATTCCGAAGCCTTGGGGCATGGTTTTCGTTGCGGTTTTTTGGGTTTATTGCATATGGATATTGTAAGAGAAAGACTGGAGAGGGAATTTGATTTAGATATAGTAATAACATCTCCTACAGTATCATATAAAGTAATACTAAATCATAATCAAGAAAAAATTATTGAAAAAGCTTCTGAAATGCCCCAGAGCGGCGGCTACAAGCAACTATTCGAACCGTGGGCCGATTTGGAAATTATTACTCCTTCCGAATACATTGGTAATATTATGGAGCTTGCAAGATCTAAACGAGCCATATATCAAAATACGGAATATCTTGATTCAGACAGGGTATTGTTAAAATATCAAATTCCCTTGGCGGAGTTGATAATAGATTTTTATGATCAGCTTAAAGGTATCAGTTCCGGATATGCCTCGCTAAATTATGAATATGCAGATTATCGCCAAGCTAAACTGCAAAAAATAGATATATTAATAGCCGAAGAAAAGGTTGATGCTTTAAGTTTTGTCATCCATGAATCAAAAGCCCATCAAGAGGCGAGAAGAATTGTCGACAGACTCAAAGAACTTATTCCGAGGCAAAATTTTGAGATAAAAATTCAAGCTGCCATCGGGGCGTCAATTATTGCTTCAAGCCGTATCTCCCCCCTTCGCAAAGACGTGACGGCGAAATTATATGGAGGCGACGTTACGAGAAAAAATAAATTGCTAGATAAGCAAAAGAAGGGCAAGAAAAAAATGAAAACGCTTGGCCGGGTTAATATTCCAAGCGACGTTTTTGTAAAAGTTTTAAAAAATGAATAAATTACTAGACTTTGACTAAAGCTGTCTTTTTTGGTAATATATTTTTGTTAATTTATTCTCGGATCGTTAGCTCAATGGTAGAGCAGTGGCCTTTTAAGCCATTGGTTCTGGGTTCGAGTCCCAGGCGATCCACCATAAAAAAAGTCCGACCTTTTTGGTCGGACTTTTTTTAACGAAAAAGAATGAAGCTTGAAAATAGGAAAGGGTTGATAAACCTAAACTTACCGCATTGTAAGACATTGCGAAACGCGGGTTCCAAAAAGGTTTATATCCCCAATTGTAATTCAGTGCTACAAATAACTGGCATTATTTTGATTTCAAATAGAACAAAAATATTTAGCAAGCATATAAATACACACTTTAACTCAGCCTTTTTAGTCTTTTCTTCTAAAATTTAAAATAATCAAAGCTAAAGGAGGCAAGACAACCCAAAGAGTGCGGTAATTATAAACAATAGTGGCGATTTTAGAGCTCGATATCATAGCCTCGCGAGTGCTATCCGGCAAAAAACCAATGATAGTGGCTGTAATTAAAGCGATATTTAAAGTCGAGTAAACCAAAACCTCAAGTGGAGAGATGTCTCCAGGACGGCTTTTGGTGGAGTTGATGGAACCGGCCACCAAGAAAGTAGCGATTAAAAAAGTCATTATAGAGACAGTCGAGAGCGAGGCGTTTGATTTTATCCAGATCTGATCGGCGATAAATTTGTTTCCATTGAATAATTCAAAAAGGTAACCAGAAAAATTACTGGCGATAACTATGCCAATATAGGTAGAGCAAAGTGCTGTGATAGTTTTTTCTCGGCGCAAAATAAAACCATAAGCGTTGCCAAGAATAAACGCTAATCCAATAAAAACATCCCAAGTGGGAAGCGGCATGCGTCCCCTCCAAATTTATTCAATCTACACATTTATTATCTTACAGATCAAAAAGCGTGTCAACGGCGCAAGGCAGAATAAGGAAAAAAGTATAATATAGATACCAAATGTGATCCTTATTTTCCATTATTCTTTATTCTTAATTTATTATTCTTTTTTGAGTATCTACAGCCACAATAATTCTGTCGATACAGATTATGCTCTTTTGATAAATGAACAGAGCGGGCAAAACCATCGTCTTTTTTAAAATCAGATACCAAATATTTTATGCCTAATTGATTCTCTATATTATTTCCAAGTTGATTTAATATTTCGGCGTTTTTATGTGGAGAAACCGATAATTCACTACAAAAAAGATCAAATTTGTTGTTTTTAGCGTATTCTGCACTAGACCTAAGTCGCATCTCATAACAAATTTCGCATCGCTTCCCGCGTTCCGGATCCAACTCGTAACCTTTAACAAGGGTATTAAAATGAACGTGCTCTTTATGGTAATCATATTCAGAAACTTTTAATTTCGCCCCGATTTTTTGGCAATATTCTTTTAATATCTCAAGGCGCTTATCATGCTCTTTTTTCGGCCATATGTTTGGATTGTACCAAAATACAACAATATCGTATTTATTGTACAACTGCTCATAGACCGAGGTTAGGCATGGAGCGCAACAGGAATGCAACAATAATTTTTCTTTGGAAAAATTATTCAATTTCTAGTTTCAAATTTTTAATTTCTAAAAAATAATACATTTCAATTTTAAAACGTTCAAAGTGGCAAGTTCCTTTCCGCGTTTACTCTGCTTAAAGTCCGCGGTCTTCCGTGATATTACAATTTCTCAACCACTCTCAATTTAGCGCTGCGGGCGCGGGGGTTATCAGCTATTTCGGCTTCAGCCGGTATTATTGGCTTTTTGGTGATCAACTTAATCTGCGGTTTCTTTCCGCATACGCAAACCGGCAATTGCGGTGGGCAGGTGCAGGGGTTAGCCAAAGATCTAAAAGTATTTTTGACTATGCGGTCTTCCAAAGAGTGGAAAGTAATTATTGCCATGCGTCCTCCAATGTTTAGCACATCGCAAAAGTCTTTAATCGATTGCTCAAGGTTGGCAATTTCAGCGTTAACTTCTAAACGCAAAGCCCGGAAAGTATCGGTAGCAAAATGGCTTTTTGAACTATTGCGGGGTAAATTTTTAGCCAATATTTGAATTAAATCACCGGCTGTGACTATTTCTGTTTTTTTTCTTTCTCTACAAATGGCAGAAGCGACCTTTTTCCAGTGCGGCTCCTCCCCCGCCCGCAAAATTTTTTCGAGTTCTTCCTGCCTGTAATTATTGACAATATATTTGGCATTTAATTTTTGCGATTGATTCATGCGCATATCAAGTGGGGCGGATTTATCGGTAAAGGAAAAACCGCGGGATTTATCATCCAGCTGCATCGAAGAAACCCCCAAATCAAGCAGGGCGCCATCAATTTTTTCAATTTCAAGATCTTTTAAAATACCTTTTATATTCTTAAAATCATCATGAATGAGTTTGAGGTTTTTGCTTAATTCTTTATTCTTTATACTTAATTCCGCCTTTTCGAGTGCCACGCTGTCTTTATCTATCCCAATAATTTTGATTTTTGATCTCTCGTCTTGCTCGAGACAAGTTCTTTGATTTTTGATTTTTTGCGCTATGAGCAAACTATGTCCTCCTAGCCCTAGCGTGCCATCAACAAAAACAGGACTTTTGATTTTATTCAAATATGAAAAAGTCTCAAGAATTTCCCTCAACATTACCGATTTGTGTAAAGGTATTGACATAAAGTTTATAATATCACGAAAATTGACCAAATGCACTATAAAGCGGCGAAAATCTATATCAATTCAAAAAAAGAATAAGAATTAAAAATAATTTGAAAAATTAGGGACATAAGCACAAATATTATCGCCAATACTAGCGCCAGAAAGGTGCTTTTTTGTTTTATTAAGATATAAAATCCTTGCAAGCCATAAAAGGCTACCCAAAATATTTGGCCAAAGGCTAACCAGTTGAATCCGTGTTTTAACATCCACAAAGGATAATAAATTAAGGCCAGAATAAAATACATTATGCTTGGCAAGCCGGCAAATGCCGCCGTATAAACATTTGGCTTCCCGAATTTAAAAAGTATATACCAATGCAGGGCAAGCAGGGCGGGGTAAACGGGGCAAACCGCTAAAAACGGCGCAACATAAATGGGCATAGCGGCGATTTTATCAAAATCATAAATTATTGCCGCAAAAGACCAGAGTATGTTGAGTACAATTAAATAAGGTAAATATTTTTTCATGATTTGATTATAACATTTCAAAAAATGATCATAAAAACTGTTTGTCAGCCGGTGAATTAAAAATCGAATCAAGAGGTTTTTTTACTTTAATTTTTGTTCGATTGAAATATAAGGATGCATATATCTGACAAAAAATCATAAAAAGTTACTTGTCGTATATACAAACGGTTGTTGGAATTAAATTTATTTGCTTGGGAGAAATTTTAAACCAAACGTAGTATAATTGTATTAGACAAAGTTTGTTGATTGTGAGTAGAGATCGAGAATTTACGAAGCACCCGATGTAAATTAGGTTTACCAAGCCGCATGCCCTATAATCGGGTTGAGACTTTTTTAGAAATAAAATAATCTCATATTTTAGTTTGAGGATGGTAGGTTTTATTTTGTCTAATAATTAAATATATATTAAAACCATGTTCTTAAAAAAAACAGTTAGCACATTTTGGGTCTTAGTAACGATATTTTATCTACTTGCAGGAATTTCCGCATATTTAATTTACAACAACAGGGTGGGTGCAGACAGCTATCAACCGGGGGTTGAGACTGCGGCAAATGCGATTATAAAATTGGATTATGGGTTTGACAATTTCGAATCTATGGGTGAGAGTCAAAAGGTTGCTTACGATTATAGCCAGAATGGTAATTTGGGAATCATTTACGGAGCCAATTATCAAAATGACCCCGATTTTGACGGGGTTTTAAATTTTGACGGAACGAATAACTATGTTTTTGTTAAAAACAGTACCTCTTTAAAAGCCACCGGCTATCTTTCTATTTATGCTTGGGTTAAACTATCAGCCCTGGATAAAACCCAAGTTGTGGTTAACAAAGGCAGCAGTGGAAATGGCTATAGGCTTCTAATCAATGAAAATAACCGTGTTAGTTTCGAGATTTATAAATCGGGCACGGCTGTCACTAATGATTTAATGGCTGAAGGAACTGCTTTGGAGGCTGGAAAGTGGTATTTAATAGGGGGCGTATACACTGGCGGTGAATTAAAGAGCATAGTAAATGGAAATTTTGAGAGAATTATGGCATCGCCTTCAAGCGCACTTGGGGCCGACGATAGTCCTCTATATATCGGAAGAGCGGAAATAGGAGGATATTTCTCGGGTCAAGTCGGCCAAATCAAATTGTATAATAACAAGGCTCTAAGTATACAAGAAATCAGTGATATTTATAATTTTAAAACCGTTTGTCCCGATGCCGATGCCGACGGATTCAGGGATGCGAGCTGTGGCGGTTATGATTGTAATGACAGTAACTCGAATGTTAATCCGAAAGCAGAAGAGAGTTGCGACAATTTAGATCAAAACTGCAATGGCAAGATTGACGAAACTTTTGATCAGGATAAAGATGGTGCCACGGTTTGTTCGACAACCGCCCCGGATTGTGATGATAATAATCCATCTAGATGTCCCGGGTTGACCGAAATATGCGGAAATGGCATTGATGAAAACTGCGATAGTGTTGATACTATTTGTGCTGTCTGTGCCGATGGTCCTATTCAATCGACAGGATGCGTTTGCGGCGGAGAAAATAAATATGAAGGTTATTGTGCAAATGGCGCATGGCAACAGGAAGAACCCGATCTAAATCAAAATCTTGTCGCTTATTATCACATGGATCAGGATGGATCGTTTGGTGAGAGCGATACGGTAATACATGATTTTAGTGCCTTCCAAAACAATGGCATAGTAAATAATGCCGTTTCCGTACCCGGAGTTAAAGGCAAAGCTTACAATTTCGCAGGTTTAAATAGATTTATCAAGATTCCGAAATCGGATAGCTTAAATTTTACCAATCAGATCACTTTTTCGGCTTGGATAAAAGTAGATCCCAATTTAAATTCCGATACTACAATTCTTTCTAAATTGTCAGATTTGGAGTACCAATATGGTATTTATTTAGGTGTTAATAAAGTCGCTAAATGGTGGAATTGGATGATATATCCCGATCTTATTAAAACCAATAGCGGCGGAACGACCGAATATGAATGGCTTGGAAATTGGGCAAATTTAGTTGCCACTTACGATCAACAACAAATGTGTTATTACCTAAATGGTATAAAAAGGACTTGTTTAAACAGAACCGCGGAAATTGCTCCCAACGGGGATGATTTATTTATTGGTGCTCACCGTAGTAATACGTCTGACCACATGACAGCTACAAAGAATTTTGCCGGAGATATCGATGAGGTAAAAATCTATAATAAAGCCCTTAATGAATCTCAAATTTCCTCGCAATATAATAATTATCTAACAAATTGCCGTGACCAGGATCATGACGGTTATTACGCCTATTGCGGCTTAGCCACCGATGCAAATGACCTTGATGCTAATATAAATCCGAAAGCTAAAGAAATTTGCGACAATGGTATTGATGAAAATCAAGATGGAGCCGATCAAGTCGGCGATCTGGATAATGACGGTTATGTGTCCGTAGCATGCGGAGGAAATGATACAAATGACAGCGATGCCAGCATTCATCCGGGCCAAGTTGAAATATGCAATAATATTGATGATAATTCAAATGGACAAATTGATGAGGGTTTTGATGTAGATGGTGATGGAATATCAAGTTGTGCCGTACCGGTTGCGGATTGCAACGACAACGACAAAAATATCAGCCCTCAAAAAACCGAAATTTGCGGCAATAATGTTGACGAAAATTGTGACCAGCAAATTGAACAGTGTGGAGTTTGCGGCGAAGGCTGGATAGCCTCCGAAGGTTGCAGCTGCGGTGGACAGGATTATTACTCCGGTAGCTGTTGCAGCGGCGTTTATCGTGATTTACCATGTGACGACTCACTGCAAGTTTATAGCACGATAAATAATGCAGGGATCAGAATCACCGGTATTCCCGATACGGTTAAAAGCGCAAAAATGTATTATAAGGTTTTGGGCAGCAGTGATTGGCTTTCGGCGCAGGATCCGCCAATTGTCTATGCTAACCGTTTGCTTGAGGAAAATACGACAGCTGCTTATGAAAATGGAGATGTAGCCGATAACACAATTGCCAGCGTTATAAGACGTGTTCATGGCAGTATATTTTATTTAAATGCCGGCACCAACTATGAGGTGAAGGTTGATTTGTTATCTGCTGAAGGTTCTATCTTGCAAAGCCTCTCAAAATCTTTTTTGACTAAACCGGACGCCACTTCTTACGGTAACGGTAGAACGCTCCATGTCGGTAAATCCGGTTTCGAAACCTATTCGACCATACAACAAGCTATTGATGTCGCCCTGCCCGGAGACATTATTGAGGTTGCCGCGGGAGAATATTCGGAATCTATTACTGTAAACAAATCCGGGGAGATTGGAAATCCAATTACACTTAGGGGTTTGCCCGGAGCTGTTTTGCTAGATGACGGTTATGGTACATATTCAGCCGCATTTATTAAATTTCGATCTCAAGTACACGACGTAATTTTTGAAAATTTCCAAATAGTCGGAAAAAATGCCCAAACCACCTCCAAACAATCAATGTATTTTGAGGACTTTACCCAAAGGGTGGTAATACAAAATAATACTTTTGAGCAGAAAGAAAACCAATCAAGGTTTTACTATATTGTGACAAAGAGCACTGCAAGGCTAGAAGAAGTAATATTTCAGAACAATACCTTTTTAGGTAAAGATCTGATGGATCCGGAAACTGGATCATATGCGTTCTATATGATCGGAGGTACGAAAGGCTTAATTGTTCGGAACAATTATATGAAATTTGGTCGTATATACGACAATCTTGTGCTTAGGGGAAGAAACGAGGATGTGGATATCTACAACAATCATATCGAGGGATTGACCATGGATGATGGTATGGAGGTGGAGGGAGGAGTAAATATTAACGTTCGAGTTTATAGTAATTTTATGGATAATTCAAGCGGAGAAAAGGCGGTTGTTTCCAATACCCCGGTTTATGTCGGGCCGTTGTATTTTTTCAAGAATGATTTTGCAAGCCCCTACCAGTATATTAAAGTTGCAAACGGGACAATCACTACAAAAGTGACTCAAGTGGGAAGCTATTTAGCCGATCTTGCGCCGATTTACTATTTCAACAATACCTTCTCGACATTGTCATCGAAGTGGGGAAGGCTGGAAGACGTCCATCATAGTCCCATGCTGCTGTTTAGATTTGCCCAACTTCATCACGCCAACTTCATATTGCGAAATAATATTTTTTACGGCAGATCAATGGCACCGTTTTTTTACCAATATGCCAGAGACTATAGCCGAGATACTATTGAATGGGGCCAGCTTGATAGCGACTATAATCTTTTTTGGGATAATAAAACCTTGCAAAATCCTGGAGAACCTTACAATCAGGACATGCACAGCATTTTACAAATTCCCAAATTAATTAATCCCGATTCCCCGGGAGCAAATTTTGATTTAATGGCTGATAGTCCTGCTATAGATAAGGGAGTCGTGCTTGCTAATATTAATGAAAATTATTCTGGGCAAGCTCCGGACATCGGTAGTCGCGAATTTATAGATCCGGGAGATAATAATGCCCCTTCCATGCAACCGATCGGGGACAAATCGATTGAGACAACCAATGTTTTGACTTTTTCAGTCATTGCCCAAGATGCTGATAATGATAAATTATATTACAGAGCTGACGGCATGCCTCAAGGAGCATCGCTGAATGTCGATACGGGGCTGTTTTATTGGATACCGGGTAAATCCCAGCACGGCACATATAATTTGACCGTTAATATAGCAGATGAACACGGGGCGTCAACATCGCAGTCTTTTACTATCGAGGTAACATATACAAACCAACCTCCGGCCATCCATCCTGTTTCTTCTGTGAGTTCCGGGAATGCTCCGCTTATTGTTAGTTTTTTTGCAAATGCCAGCGACGAGGATGGCAGTATTGCATCAATTCTGTGGGATTTTGACGACGGTGTTACAAGCAGCACTGTGAATCCCACCCATACATTTTCGACACCGGGAAATTATTTAGTCAAATTAACGGCTACCGATAATTTAGGGTTAGTGTCTACAAGTGATTTATTGATATCTGCGATTGATCCTGTTAAGACCCAAGGTACAAATCAATTTATTTTGGGCTACAGCCAAGATTCTCTTTTGCCTGCCCCCCAGCAAAACAACGACGGTAGCGGTTATGTCGAGGTTAAATATAAAATTAAATCTTCATCTACACCTTTGGCGGATCAAATCCTACAGGTAGAAAATTTACAGTATAGCCAAAATCAATCCGAATGGGCGGATATCGATCCTGTAAACTTAGAAAACCGAACCGTTAACTCTGACGTATCTAATCAGTTTACCTCTACAGAATTATCATTTATAATCAGGGCCAAGGAAATTTTCCCGAACCAGTACCTGGACTCCGTTTATTTTAAATTTCGTGTCTTAATAAATGGCGAATTCACGGGTTATGCTGTTGCCGATAAGATGTCCATCGATAATAAACCGCCGGTTGTTTCGGGAGTTGAAATCAGAAGAGGTGATAACGGCAGCACCCTATTGTATTCAACGGTTACCGATAACAGCAGCTTGGAGCTGATATATTCAGATAAAGGCGATTTTGCCGGAGCGTCGTGGAGACCTTATCAAAATCCATATGATTTAAATTCAAATAGCGAATATTCTAATTTGAATCAAATATTACCGCCGATTTCTCCTTATCTTTTTGCTAGTGGAGACAGCTTGGATTACTTAGACACTCCATTGTTTGTAAAATTTAGAGATATTTATAACAATCAATCTGAAACTTATTCTTCTAATATACCTCCCGCCATACCAGCCGGTTCTATCACCAATTCAAATAACACTGTTAGCGATATCGGCAGCCAAACAGTCTTAAGTGCTATAAAGTCGGTGGCGACCAAAATATATAATCGTGTGGCTAATAAAAGCACATCAGCGACTGTTAGCGATCAAACAGCAGAAAGTGGTAATGCTGCTGATAAAATTGTCTTGTCAGAAATACCAAATACGGCTATTGGCGCCTCCACTAAACCGCCAGTGATTAAAAATGAAGGTGAAAAAAATGGAACATCTACATTCTTCGGTTATAGTATTTTTGATTTAGTAGTATATTTTATTCTGTTACTAATGCTGGTCGTATCTTTACTGGTTTTGTTGGGCAAAATATTTAAACCCTTGAGTAAAGCTTCGGACTATTTGGATCAAAAAAGTTTTAGAATAGCCCGGTTAATATTGTTTTTCTCTTCTGTTATCCTACTTTCATTCCTGCTGTATAAAACTTCGAGCTATGTGATATTCTCGTATGTTGTATTTATGATGATAATCGAGCTCGCTAGCTACTATTTGCAGCAATCTAATAACGACAAAAAAATGTCCTATCTGTCGGGAAATGTTTAGGCTTTTCTAAATAAAATTAGATTAATACTCCAAAAAGACAATTGACTAAATTGCCGATATCAGGTATAATTTTTATACTCTCAAATTTATCCTTTTATTTTTTGACTTAACACGGGGGTGTATTAATTCGACAGGAAGCACCTTAAAAACATATTTGCAAGCAAGTGAGTGGGTCGCTTTATAAGTGCTCACAAATTTAAGTGCAAAAACACTTTCAGAAAGAGTAAAAACTGCTTTCGCAGGCTTTGCTTTTTCGCCAGTTGCCGCCTAATAGCAGCAACCATCTAGCTCCCGTCTACTCGAATGGGAGATCTTAGGTGTCATATTTCGAGTTGCAGCATACAAGGTTCGAAAGCGTGTATGAATAAGTAATACTTTCGATAGAGCAATAGTTTTTTGTCACGATTACAGCTATTGTTCGAATAAATTTATCGTGGCCAAGCTTGTAGATGATATGTTTTTAACTTCTTGGACGCGGGTGCAACTCCCGCCACCTCCACCA
>CAYNIX010000010.1:0-14956 GCA_964397535.1 uncultured Candidatus Saccharibacteria bacterium
TGAATAATTTTTTATCAATTTATGTAAAAATGCTATAATGTGTTGGTAATGAATGATTTAAGAACAAAAAGAATAAAAAAAATTATATTGGGGCAGAGTTTAGTAATAACACTGATTTTATTAATATCGGCCTATCTTATTACGTATGCTATGGGTTATAGGCTTGATTTAAATTCAAGAAAAATTTTAAAAACCGGCATTATCGTAGTATCCTCAAATCCAAAACCGGATCAGATATTATTAAACGGAGTTCCTCAAGCTGTTAGGAGCGATATCGCCTTTACTTTGGAGCCGGGTAAATATGAATTGACCATCAGCAAAGAAGGATATCATACTTGGCAGGCATTATCTGAAGTTAAAGAGGAACTTGTAAATTATTACAAATATATTGAATTATTCATGGAAAATACTTCACTGCAAACACTTACCGATAACAAAAAGATTGAATTGCTTAATGCTCCGGATAATATTTTAGCCGCCAGCCAGCCGAAAGGTTTATCCAGCAACGGATATGAAATTTGGATAAACAATGACTTGATTACCAGATTTTCTCAACCAATCTCAAATTTAACATGGTATGGTGACAATCATCATCTTATCTATCAGAAACTAGACGCAATCTGTATTATTGAGGATACGGGCACCAATGAAACGGTTTTGGTAAGGCTTCCTAGTGCCGAGAATGCAAAATTTGCTCTTGGAAATAAAAACTCTGAACTGTATATTTATCAGAACGGAAAATATTTTTGGACGGAGATCCAATAGATTGATTTTATTCAATTTTTAGACTTTATTCCCATGAATTCCGCGAGCTTGCGGATTACACAGATTAATAAAGATGGGAATTAGGCATGAGCCCGCCTACCGGTAGGCTTGCAACAGTCGAAATTTGAGTAAAATATTGTCCTTTCGTGATTTAAAATAATTAAAAATTATCGGGCTTGGCCGATATTTTTATTTATAGTAAAATAAAGAGCGCATATAAGCAGAAACTCTTTAAGAATTACCTAACTCCTTTGGGAAGCAAAGTAGCGGATTGAGTCGATTCCGGAAAAGATGAGGAATCCGGCCTGATTAAATCCGCCTTTACAATTAACCGGTTCAAACTTGTGCCCAGAGGTGTGCAGGTCATAAGAGATAGCGTTGCCGCTCCGTCGGTTTTATTGAGTACGGAAAGATCTTGAGGCTTTACGGTGCGAATAGAATCGGTTTTATAAATATAAATATTATTGTTGTATTTCAGATAAATTAAATCGCCGACGGCAAGTCTCGAAAGCAGAGCAAAGACGTTTTTATAATTACCCTTAGCCCAAATATAATTTGAGCTATGTCCTGTAATAAAAGTATTTCCGAGCTGACCCGGAAGTGCGGTGCCGTCCAGATGTATAACTCCCTTTTGCAAATTGTCTTGAATATTTTTTTCATCATTTTTAACTTGCCAAATAATCGGAACATCGGTATTGATGCGGGGAATTAAAAGGTGGCCCTCTTCAACATATGGCAGTTCGGTTTGGCTGGTATCAAATTCCTGGCCGTTTTTAATGGATATAAGAGTTTCCGGCAAATTGGAATTGTATTTGTCGGATATTTTAATATCGTTAGTGTACCAGTAAGAAATTACATTTAGGAGCGAGTTAAAGTTGATTGTTGCATAGACCACAAAAAAAATACATAAAAAAATTAAAATATAATTGATGACACTTAAAAAACTTCCGGCTCTGCTGCGTACGGAGCCCTTAAAAATATTTTTTAAATCATCTTCTGTGAGCTGCTGGTGAGCCATACAATTTTTTAATATTTTTTAATGGTGCCGCGGGAGAGAATCGAACTCTCACAGTATTGCTACTACGGGATTTTGAGTCCCGCGTGTCTACCAATTCCACCACCGCGGCAGATTAAGCAAAAACTAAATACAATTATAGCAGAATATTGCTTAAAAATCCAAAGGGAGGAAAGTCGTTAAAAATAATATTGTTTTAATTTGTTATTTAAAAAATTATAGCGACTATGATTGCGATCACCGCTTAAAACTTGCTTTGCATATTATAAAGTTTTAAAATGTATATATAAAACTGGAGGGATTAAAGTGTTGATGCAAAAAATTCGGGCTGATCGATTTGAGGGTGATAGTAAGCCATCCGGGCGCAACCCTCATGTTTTGGTTGTCTTAGATGGTTGGGGTGTTGCTCCCTCTTGGGGAGGGAATGCCGTTACATTAGCGCAAACCCCGGTATTCAATAAATTGTGGCAGCAATATCCGTCGAACACCTTGTTTGCGGCTGAAAAACATGTGGGACTAGCCAATGGTGCGGCCGGAAATTCAGAAGCCGGCCATCTTAATATCGGTGCGGGCCGCATGGTTTTACAAGATCAGACTATAGTAGACAAGCAAATAGAAAACGGGGAATTTTTTAAAAAACCTGCATTGCTTGAAACATTCAGCCATGTGAAGAAAAACAGTTCTACGCTTCATTTAATGGGCTTGTTATCGGAGGCAGGTACCCATAGCCATATCAACCACCTTTTTGCGCTGCTCGAATGTGCCAATAGAAATGAAGTAAAAAATATTAAAATTCATTTATTTTCCGATGGTAGAGACTCAAATCCTATGAGCGGCATTGAGATGCTGGATAAAGTCGAGCGGTATATTCAAAATTTAGGCGTAGGGCAAGTAGCTTCCGTTTGCGGTAGATATTACGCAATGGATAGGGACAATCATTGGGGTCGCACCAGCAGAGCCTATAACGCCTTGGTTTCCGGACAAGCCGAAACATTGTCAAATGCAAGACAGATATTTGCAAAATCATATGCCAAGGGCATTACGGATGAATTTATTGAGCCCAAAATGATTGTAAATGAACATCAGGAAATGGGAACGATTGATGATAATGATGTCATCATTTTATTTAATTTTCGACCCGATCGAGTTAAGCAGTTGACGATGTCATTTATCGCCGACCATATACCAGAATTTCCGGATAGGAAAAAGCTGAAGAATATCATGTTTTTATCATTTACCATGTATGAACAGCATTACGGACATTGGCCGATTTACCATATTTTTACCCCAGACAGAGTAGTCGATCCGCTGGCAAAAGTAATTTCGGAGCACGACTTAAAACAGCTGCATATCGCCGAGACCGAAAAATACGCTCACGTTACCTATTTTTTTAATGGAGGAAGAGATAAACCACACCCCAATGAAGATTGGCGTCTTATCCCCTCTCCCAACGTCAAAACATACAATTTAACCCCTCATATGAGTGCGGAATTTGTAGCCGCTGAAACCGTAAAAGCCCTAAAAGAAGGTTTATATGATTTTTATGTTGTAAATTTTGCCAATCCTGACATGGTCGGCCACACCGGGAACCTTAAAGCTACAGTACAGGCTGTGACATTTGTTGATAAATGCTTGGGTCTTGTATGCAACGCAGTTTTGGAACGGCAAGGCACACTCTATGTGACTGCAGACCATGGTAATGCCGAACAAATGGTTAATCCAACTACAGGCCAACCTGATACGGAACACTCTACAAATCCGGTGCCGTTTATGGTGGTAAATAAAAATTTGGAGAATTCAAAAGCCAAAGTAAAAAATGGACGCCTATGCGATATTGCCCCGACTATTCTAAATTTGTGGAGTATAAATCCACCGACCGGCATGGATCAGTCAAACATATTATTTTCAAAAAATGGATGATTTTTCATGAAAATTGATCAAAAAAAAGTTATGCTCGTATTTATTGATGGCTGGGGTCTAAGTTTGTCCTGGCGCGGTAATTTGTTGCACAATTTGGGACGGCCGTTTCTAAATAACCTTTATAATCTAGGATATTTTTTTGTCTTAAAGCCAAAAAGCCCGAAATCAAAAGCCGTTTTTAGGAAAGAAAACCATGCGGCCATTGCCCGAGGAAAATTTTATCAAACCGCTAAAAATATTATTGATAAAAATATTTTACACAAACGCTTTAATTCAAATTTGGTTTTAGAACAGTTGGCAAAAAATTCTGTTCATCACCAATCGTCGAACCACATTATCGGTTTTTTGGGTGATGATGGAGTGTGCGCCGACCTGGAATACTATTTCGCTGTTTTAAAGTTATTTAAAAAATTTAAGTCCGATCGTGTTTATCTGCACCTGATTGTATCTGACTTGGAAAAAACCGATAGAACATTACAAAATTTAACTCAACTGGAAAACTTTTTAATAAAAGAGAATTTGGGCGAAATAGCTTCTCTTTGCGGTATTGATAACTTTAATCAAGATAATTATCAAAAAGCATATATTAGTGCCTTATGCGACGCTAGAGGAAAAAGAGCTGTTGATTCGTCTCAGTGTTTAATCGGGCACTTATCCAGATCAAAATCGCTCTCAACACTTGAACCCAGCCTTATTTATCGAGCCGGTAAACCGATTGCCCAAATAAATGATTTTGATTCAATATTATATATAAATTTAATAGACGAACCTTTTAAAGAAATTGCTGCTTTAATGGCATTTAATGCCAAAAAGTCAAAAAAATTATATAATATAGATACGGTCTTTCTAATGGGCATGGTTGATACCGGTAAAAATCTGCAAAATACGGCATATCACGCCGAATTAGCATTTCCCACACTCGCTGATGTTATAGATAGAAATAATTTGAGGCAAACTTATTTAGGTGATGCTGGTTCCGCAGATTTTATTTATGATAATTATGACAGTCAAAATAAAGAGAGTAGCGACCTTAAAAATATAAAAATATTTAACTATCATCATAAATTCGATTTTGAAACGGAAAAACATTTAATTTATTCTATTTGTCGCAAACAAGTAGACATAATTAAAGAAAATTCAAGTCCTATCATATTTACTTTTTTATCCTCTCTCGACAACACTCTAAGACATGGAAATATTGAGCAAACGATGCAAGTTATTAAATATTTGGAATCAAACTTACTTGAGGTTGCACACCACGCACTTGATAACAATTACCAGCTTGTTCTAACTTCGGCAAATGGTTTGGCCGAAGACTATCAATTGCTTAACAACAATCCCCTAGCTCGTCTATCGCAACAAGGATCCAATAATTATGTACCAATGATTTTAATTAATAACCCGGGCAGTTTGTTAAATAAAACTACACGCTTCAAGCCATATTCACTCGAAAGCTTGCTTAATACAAAACATTCCGTAATAGACATAGCCCCGACCGTATTAAAACTGTTGGATATCGAAATTCCCCGTGATATGAGGGGTACATCATTAATTTAGGCGCCTATGAAATTTAAAATCGAAACCTCGGCCAGGCATATTCACTTGTCTTTTGAGGATTTTTATAAACTTTTTGAAAAAAAGGAGTTGACTTTTAGAAACGATTTATCTCAAAAAGGTGAATTTGCTTCAGACGAAACTTTGGAAATTGTTGGTCCCAATGGAAGCATTAAAAATGTGAGAGTACTCGGCCCGTTCAGAAAAAGTTCGCAACTGGAAATTTCAAGAAGTGATTCATTTAAACTTGGGGTAGATGCTCCCCTGGCACTATCAGGTGAGGGGTTGGGTGAAAAAATTAAAATAATCGGCCCGAAATCTGATCTCATATTGCCTGTTGCCATGGTGGCAAAAAGACATCTCCACGTATCGACGCTAACAGCCCGAAAATTGAATCTCAAAAACTCCATGAATGTTAGCATGAGAATCGGCGGGCCAAGATCAGTAGTTTTTAACGAGATTGTGGTTCGAATAAGTGATGATTTCTGCGATTCTTTGCACCTAGACACAGACGAGGCTAATGCTTGCGGTGCTGCATACGATATGATGGCGGAATTAATTATTGATGGAAAATAAAATGATATTATGTGTTAATGCCGGATCATCTTCCATAAACCTCGCGTTATATGATGAGTCGGCAAAGCTTGTTAAAAAAGTTAGGGCCAAAAACCTGAGCGCTAAAACAGGTTACCGTTTGCATATTAATAAGTTAGTTTCGGAACTGAATCTCGGAAATAACTTGCCCAATTATATTGTTTTTCGCGTGGTGTTAGCCGGAGAAGGAAGGCTGGATGGAGAAATTATTTCAAAAAATATTGAAAAGGAAATAAAAAAACATTTGACTTTGGCTCCGCTTCACAATAAACCATGCTTGGAAGCGATAAGCTATTTTAGAAAAAAATATCCAAAATCAAAGCTAGCGGCTGTGTATGATACTGCCTTATATAATAATTTACCCGACGTGGAAAAAGTCATCCCCATAAACCGCGCAAAAATAAATCGCTTAAAGATAAAAAAATACGGCTTCCATGGAATATCTCACCGCTACGCGTACGATACCGCTTGTGCGAATCGTTATGAAAAAGTTGTAACGATACATCTTGGGGCGGGTTGTTCCGCAAGCGCCTTCCTAAAAGGAGAAATATTGGCAACTTCGATGTCTTTTACGCCAAATAGCGGTTTAATTATGCAAACAAGAAGCGGAGAAATAGATCCGGGAATAGTATTATACCTGGTAAACTCGGTAGGATATTTGAATGCCAAGCAAATTATCGAGCATGAATCGGGCATCAAAGGTATAACCGGCGGAGGCGGTGACATGCTGGACACCCTTTATGCGGCCGGGTACCCTATTGAGGATGAGGAATATTTGAAAAAAATAGGCAATAAAAACAAATCTATCAGCCAATTTTCAAAAAACATATCTAAGCTGGCTATTGAGACTTACTGTCAATCTATTAAAAAGCAAATCGGCGCCTTCGCCGCTATAATGGGTGGATTGGACTTGATTGTTTTTACCGGCCATATCGGGCACGGTTCAAAATTTTTACGCGACAAAATCACCTATGGACTTGATTATCTGCACCTTAAGGAAGTGATTTCTGTTAAAACAGACGAAGAGCAGTTTATGGCAAACGTTGTTTTAAATAAATATTATTAAATAAAAGTTTTATTATGTCCAAAAATGAATCAAAAAAACTGATTTCGGGGAATGAGGCCGTGGTTGCGGGGGCAATTGCCGCCGGCGCGGAAATTATGTTTGGCTACCCCATAACACCCGCCACAGAAATTTTGGAAGGATGGATTAACGCATCAAGCCGGGACAAAAAATTAAAGTTTTTACAAACAGAGGATGAAACATCAGCCGGTTTTGCCGTTTGCGGAGCTATATCGGCCGGGGTAAAGGCTTTCACGGCGACTGCGGGGCCCGGGCATGTTTTGATGCAGGATCCCTTGGGGATGGCGGAAAATTTGCGCTTGCCCTTTGTCGGAATAATGATGCAGCGTGGCGGTCCGTCAACCGGTACTGTAAATTTTTCGCAACAAGAATTAAATTTGGCTGCTTTTGGGGGAAACGGTGACGGGTTGCGGATTGTATATTCTGCAGGCAGTGTCGCTGATTTATATTATTTAACCAAGCTGACTTTCGATACCGCCTGGAAATACCGATTTCCCACCATGTTGCTTGGTGACGGATACCTCGGCAAAATGAAAGCTACCGTATCCCTAAAACCATTGCTAAAACCCATTAGGGCGGAAAAAATACTTAAGGAAGAAAAAACGCCTACTCTTTTGCGAAATTGTTATAGTTCAGAGGAAGAATTCGGTAAAGTTTTAGATAAAAATATTAGCGATTGGCAAAAAATCAGGCACAAGATTGTTTTATCTGAAAAATATAAAAACTCTGATGCCAGATATTTAATTGTGGCACACGGTTTGGTGGCTGAAGCTTGCCGTGAAGCTATAGATATATTAAGAAACAAGGGCATTAAGATCGGAATGTTTAAAGCGATAAGCATACACCCATTTGATACACAAGCTTTAAAGAAAATGCTATATGGTGTAAAGAAAATATTTGTAGTGGAGTCATCACAAAACCAATTTTCGAGAGTTGTAAAATACGAATTATATTCGGATAGAATTCAAATTGAAGAAATTTCAAAACCCGCCCAAGGTTTTACGCCGGAAGAGGTGGCGGACAAAATACATAAAATAATATAAGGAGGAGCTGTGCTTAACATAATGCCCAAATCTTGGCGAAAGGAATCAAAACCCCACTACTTTTGCCCGGGGTGCGGCCATGCAATAATTTTAAAACAGCTCGGCTTCGCCATAGACGAGCTTGGCGTAAAAAGCAATACTACGTTCGGAATAGATATCGGTTGTTCTTTGCTTGCCTGGAATTTTTTTGATATGGATACCCTGCAAACCCATCATGGTAGGACGACTCCGGCTATGGTCGGTTTTAAAATGGCAAGACCAAACCGTATCGCAATCGCTTATATGGGAGACGGTGGCGGTTATGCTATCGGTTTGCAATCTCTGCTTCACGCGGCATATCGCGATAATCCTATTACAGCTATATTGGTTAACAACGAAAATTACGCCATGACCGGGGGGCAAATGGCCCCAACAACAGAACTTGGAGTTGTAACGACCACTTCACCAAATGGTAAGCCTCAAGAATTCGGTCCCGGACTAAGAGGTCCGGAACTTGTGCGTCAAATCGCCCATACGGATGCCTACATTAACCGTGTATCGATATCAAAGCCGGAGACGGTAAAAAACGCTTTTAAACAAGCGATAATGAATCAAACAGATAACCATCACTTTTCTTTTGTTGAGGTTTTGAGCATTTGCCCTACCAACTGGAAAACAGATGCAAAAAAATCTCTAGACAGGCTTTCGGAACTTGAATCATTTTATAGAGTCGGTGAAATCAAAGCTGAAAGCGAGGTAAAAAATGCCAACTGATAAAAAAATCCAAATACTTTTAGCCGGTGAAGGCGGGCAAGGTATTCAGACTATTGCCAAATCTTTGGCAGAAACCGCTGCCAAAGACGGCTACGAGGTTAGCTATATTCCGGTTTTTGGAGTAGAACAAAGGGGTACACCCTCCATATCCATGATAACGATCAGTAAATCGCAAATTAGATATCCGCGCTTCGAAACTGCGGATATGGCAGTTGTATTAAGAACAAGAGCTATTCCCAGGGTGGTACAGTATATTTCACCATCAACCGAAATAATATTTGATAGCTCTACGGTTGATTATAAACAATTTCCAAAAAGAGCCATTCGTTTGCATGCTATAGAGGCAACAAAATTAGCTACCGAAAATTATCATCCCAAATCTTTCAATCTTATGATTTTGGGCATTTTAACTAAAAAATTAAATTTAGATAAAGAACAAGCCTGGCAAAGTGCACGAGATAATCTGGGTTCTAAACTCGAAGATCCAAAAGTAAGACAGCAAAACTTAGGTGCTTTTGAATACGGGTATGATGCGGTAATGCAAACAAAAAATTTTCCCCATCCTGTATACGAAACAAAAAAGAACAAGAACACTTATAAAAACGCCGAAAGGATAGGAGAAATTTATCCAAGTCTGTGCAAAGGATGCGGCATATGTATAGAAAAATGTCCGGTTAAAGCGCTTTCTTTTGGCGAAGATCTGGGCCATTTTTCTTTGCCGGTGCCTAAAATTGATATCACTAAGTGTATAGCTTGCGGAAATTGCCGCAGATTTTGTCCTGACGGCGCCATAGGGGTTGATAAACTAACGAACTAAATCATTTTGAAGCGATAATTTCTATATTACAATAGCGCCCCCTGTTGCGAGGGATAATTTGGGAGCTAGAAATTTCGAAGCCTGCCTTTTTAACTAGTGTTTCTAGTTCCATTTGAGTAAAAGTATATATTTTTCTTGTAATCTCTCCCCCATCATATTTAAACGGCACGTTTAAAATTTTATTGTCCGATTTATTTTCCAAATTCCATGCGGTCATAATAAGCTTGCCCGTGGGATTTAAAATGTCATAAAAATTACCTAAGAGTCTAATTTGTGCTTCAGTTGTTGGAATATGATGGATAACAGCTAAACATATGATATTATCGTATATTTGATTTTTGGGCACTTCCGAAGGCTTGATAATATAAAATTTATGTTTCGGAAATTTTTGTTTGGCAAATTGAATCAACTTTGCGGAAGGATCTAATCCAGTATAATATTTCGGATCAAAAAGTTCGGCCATGCGGCCATTTCCACAGCCATAATCTAAAACCGACGACCCGGCCTTAATATTTTTAAACAAGTTTATCAAGTCAGGGGTAAGGCGGCTTCTGGTACTTGTAAATTTAGCTGAAATTAAGTTATAATCAGCTATTGTTTGATTAATGATTTTTTGGGCCTGTAATTTATTCATAAATATAATGTCAAAAGATATCGAAAAATTTATTTTGGATTTATATAAACTTCAAACGATAAATTCGCAGATTTTTTGGCGAAAGCAAAGAGATTTCGCTAAAAACTGCCGTGGTTCATTTATTAAAAAAGATGAGCTTGTTCAAACTTATCAAAAAATGCTTACAAATGGAACAATTGATAAAAATGTTGAGCTAGAGTCATTATTCAAATTAAAAAAAGTAAGGTCTCAATCGGGTATCGCAGTGGTCTCGGTGTTGACCAAGCCCTATATGTGCCCAGGGAGTTGCATATATTGTCCAAGCGAACCCGGAGTTCCTAAGAGCTACTTATCCGGTGAACCTGCGGTGATGAGAGCGATAAACAATAAATATCATCCCGCCTCTCAAGTTAAATCAAGATTAATGGCGCTTGAGGCTACAGGACATGTTATTGATAAGATTTCAGTTAGAATAATTGGCGGAAGTTTTAGTGCCTATCCGAAAAGATATAAAAACTGGTTTATAAATAACCTATATCGCGCTTGCAACGAATATAAGAGCGAATTATGTGAAGGTGGCCTTAAATATCAACAAGATGCAAACGAGAAGGCTAAATCGAGAATAGTCGAGCTATCCATAGAAACCAGGCCGGATATGATCAACGAGCGTGAAATTATAGAATATCGTAAATTCGGAGTAACTAAAGTTGAGCTCGGGGTTCAATCATTGGACGATGACATACTTAAGCTAAATAAACGTCAAAGCACAGCCAAAGACATAATTCGCGCCACAAAATTATTAAAAGATTACGGCTTTAAAGTCTCATATCAAATGATGTTGAATTTATATGGCTCAGACTTGATAAAAGATTATGCAGTTTTTGAAAAGCTGTTTGAAAACCACCAATATCGGCCGGATCACTTAAAAATTTATCCTCTGGCGCTGGTAAAAAACAGCGACTTGTATGCAAAATATAAAAACAAAAAATTTAAACCGTACACTAAAAGCGAATTGGTAAAAATCTTATCATCTATAAAAAAAATAGTTCCAACATATACCCGAATTGAAAGAGTGATACGGGACATTCCCGCTAAAGAAATAATCGAAGGCGGAGCCAAGATATCAAATTTAAGACAAGTTGTGCTTGATAATTTATCAAAAGAAGGTGCGGGCTGCAGCTGCATTAGATGCCGAGAAATCAAAAATCAAACTGCTTTGAGTGATCCTGTTTTACGTACTTTAAAATACGATGCATCTTGCGGCAGCGAATTTTTTATCAGCATTGAAAGTGATATGGGACAACTGATTGGCTTTTGCCGATTGAGGCTTGATAAAAGCCATAAAACAATTAAAGCACTACAAGATGCCGCTCTAGTAAGGGAAATCCATGTATATGGCAACACCGTAGCACTTGGTACACGAGAAAAATCGTCTTTTCAGCATCAGGGATGGGGCAAAAAAATGATGCTTGAAGCTGAAAAAATAGCAAAAGATTGCGGCTATAAAAAAGTTGCGGTAATTGCCGGCGTGGGGGTTAGAGAATATTTTTATAAGCTCGGATATAAGAAAAAATCAAGCTACATGTTAAAAAGAATTTAAGCCATAAATTTGCAATAAATGACTTGCTGTGTGTGATATTTATTGTGCTTGTAGCATACTATTTAAGGCTCCGGCATCATGGTGCTAAATGTCACTAGACTTTTAAAGCATCAAAAACATGGGATCCGGCACCAGAATCTAAACGGTAAATGAAAATTACGGAAATCGATTTTAATATAAAATATTTTTTTCGCCAAGCATGATATCTGTTTCGTTCCAATCGTGTATCGCATTAAACAAATCGTCGTACTTATAAAAAAAGTTTTTTCCTTTTCTGGTTCCCGGATCATTGGTAATAAAACCTTGCTTATTGTAACCGATTATTACAAGCATATGATAATTAGGCCCACCGTTACGAAAATTGGGATTGGGCAATATCTTTCCGGCCGCACCAACTATAACGGGATGACCTTCAGCTAAAATTGACTTAATATCTTCGGTGTTACTGATTGATTTATGCCTTAAATTGTTTAAGGAAAAATGCTTTTTTGCGACAGTATTGAGCTCATCCAGTGTAATGCTCTTACCATATCCGAATTCCTTTTCGGCTTCAATTATTTCTAAGATTTTAGCATCGGCATCTTCGGCATTTTTAAATTTTAGAAACTTTTTTGCATAATATAGCATTAGCAAAGATGCTTCTTCACAAGCGTCTTCGTGAGTTTCATCCCAAACGTAAAGGGGTGCTTGGGAGGTAAAAGGAACCTCCAGCAGAACCGTGTCGGGAAGCTCGGTTTGAGCGGCTTGTGGTTTCTGAATATTCAGACTACTCGGCACATCAAGTTCTATTTGCGCTTTATCTGCTTCGGGTGGAATAGGACCAATTTCTACCGGCATGGTGGCAGGATAAAAATATCGCCATAGGTCGAAAAAAAGCAACAAAAACAATAGCAAAACTATTGATTTTGAAATAATCCTTAGCAATTTATTAGACATTATTTTTTGGCTTTTTTAAATATAGCAAGCATGGCAATAATTACAGCCGGGAAACCCACGATGATCGCCGTTAAGATAAGCAAGATTGAGATTAATAGATCGTTTGACATAATTTTATGATGTAATCATGGGTTCGATTAAAATAGTCTTTATCTTGTCACCGATTGAGATAGATTTAACCACTTCCATACCGCTAATTACCTGTCCAAACAAATTATATTTTTTTGGCAATTCGGCTAAATTATCAAGACAAATAAAAAACTGCGAGCCGTTAGTGTCTGGACCGGAATTAGCCATAGCTACGCTTCCCTCCACATAATCTCCCATAACCTCTTCGTCAGGAAAACTGTATCCAGGGCCGCCGGTACCGTTTCCGTTTGGATCACCGCCCTGAATAACAAAACCGGGCTCTACGCGATGGAAAGTTAAGTTGTCGTAAAAAGAATTGTCTACCAAATATATAAAATTAGATACGGTTTTAGGCGCTTTATCGCCAAACAGCTCTATTTCTATACGACCCTTGTCGGTTTCTATTACCGCTTTTTTTGACAAGATTTGATCGTTTGGCAATACACCCGGAAAAGACAAATTCATGGTTTCACCTTGATTTAATGATGAATTTGATTGATTTTGTGCCTCATCGGTTAGATTTTCTACAGGGCCGACGGCTTTATCGGGTTTAAAGATAAAATAAATAACCAACACGCCCACAATTATTAACGCAGGCAAAATGGTTTTTTTCATTTATTTTTCCTGACTCCCCTCCAATTTAAATTACAAATCAATTATATCCTGATTCCTATTTGGCGCTTTGCGATAATTATACCATAAATTAAAATTTATCAATATCTGCTAAAATGTAAGTATGATCATTAATATAAGTAAACATATGAAAAAATTATGCTTAATTTTATTTTCTTTGCTTTTATTTGCATCCATACTTAACTTTTCGCCTGTGTATTCAAAAGACATAATAACAGATTGGTATGTGAAAAATTTTAACGTTGAAATAATTGTCAATCGCGACTCATCGCTGGATATTACGGAAAAAATATTGGCAGATTGCGGGGATTTGCCTAATAAGCATGGTATATACCGTGTAATCCCATACCAGACTTATGGTGAAAATGACGAAAAATTTCAAACGCCAATTAAACTTATTTCCATCACCGATTTTGATTGGTCACCCTTAAAACACACAGCCAAAAAAGACTATTCGAATCATACCATAAGTTGGAAAATCGGCGACCCCAATGTTACGGTTACCGGTGAAAATGAATATATGATAAAGTACCACGTAGAAAATGCTATCAGAACTCAAAATAAGAATTTTGATGAATTATATTGGAATTTGAGCGGTAATTTTTGGGAACTTGATATAGATAATTTTTCAGCCAAAGTTATTTTTCCCGATGATTTTAAATATAGCGAGAATGAATCTAATTTTTACAGTGGAAATTTTGGCGATAACAATTCAAATATGGCAAACTTTGTTTGGGATGAAGAGAACATTCTAAGCGTTCAATCTACTCAAACCCTTAAACCGGGAAACGGAATAACAATATCCGTTACGGCACCAAAAGATCTATTTATACCATATGTGGCACCCTGGTGGGAACGATATATGTGGCTTTCATTGATAATAATTCCATTTTTATTTGGGTATTTGGCCTATGTTCTGTGGAAAAAATTCGGCCGAGATCCGAAAATATCACCCACTATTGCTCCGGAATTTGAAATACCCGAAAATTTGCCTCCAAGTGATATGGGATTTATATATTCTGACGGCATATTAAAAAGCCAATATTTGACCGCCGGTATAATAAACTTAGCCGTCAAAGGTTACATAAATATAAAGCAAATTGAGAACAAATCAATTTTTACGTCCAATGATTATGAATTAACAGTACCAAAAAATCACCCGAGCGACTCATCGCTGCCAAAAAGCGAAAAAATGCTTTTTGATAAAATTTTTGAGGGCTCAGATAATAAAAAAATTTCGGATTTAAAGAATAATTTTTACAAAGAGGTGCCTATTATTCAATCGAGCATCCGCGATAGGCTTTCAAATGATGATTATATTATAAAATCAAGCCGATCTTGGCAATACGGCTATGTGGCAATCGCGATATTTTTATGGGTGGGAGGAGGTTTCTTAATACCGCTATTACCATATTTTGGAATAGCATTAATTATATCCGGCATAATATATTTATTTTTTGCTCCGCTCCGATCAGGCCTCATGCCAGATAAAAAAAAGAA
>CAYNIX010000011.1:0-13319 GCA_964397535.1 uncultured Candidatus Saccharibacteria bacterium
CCAATAGGTACAAATATACAGATATTAGTCCTGAAAGCCAAGACCTGACGCCCGAACCACCACTACCTCATGATAGTTCATCTATCAACAAAGAACCATCGTCAGAAGTAATCGTTAACAAATTAGTTCAACAGCAGAAAATACTAAGTACCAAAGAAATCTCCGAAATAGTAAGTGGCTACAAATCAGGATTGAATACCTACCAATTAGCCAAGCAATTCGGTTGTCATAGAGATACGGTCAGCCGGCATTTAAAAATACGGAACGTTAAAATAAGAAATCGATTATCTGAAGAATTGGTGCAAAAAGCAATTGAACTTTATAAATCCGGGTTATCGTGCGCTAAGATCGGAAAGCTCATCGGGGTAGCCGACACGTCCATACTTTATATATTACACAAACGTGGGGTTGGAGTACGTGAAAGGCATGAGCGGATGAAATAATCCTACATTAAAGCCGTGCGAGACTAAACCGCACGGCTAAACTGAACTCTTTGTCCCGGAAACATAACAGGGCTTCCGAGACCGGTCACCTGATCGGATATTAATGGCACAGATCCACTAGCCAAACTGCTGATAAATATCGGGCCGTTATTAATTATCCCGGGGAGACGCGCAACCCGATGTTGTTGTTCGTGTTGCCGGACGAGTTGTTCAAATTCAACGTCAAAACCCCGGCATTGCTGCCATTGTTCCAGTTGCCGCCGCGAAGAAAGGCCCGCGCCGTATTGTAAACCAAGCAACCATAGCCATTATACTAAGAAAGTGACCAAACTGGAAAATGTCTTTGAAATGACAATTAACATAAACAATCTGGCGAAAGCCCATAAAAAAGCCATGAATGGAAAACGTCAAAACGCCATAGCGACAGCGCATGATTACCGCTTCATGAGTAGTTTGAATATGTTACAGAAAGAGCTCCGAAATGGCATATACAAGCCTTTGCCATATCGCGATCGCGTAATCCGGGAGCCCAAAACGCGCCATATCCAGGCCCCGAATTTTCGCGACCGCGTAGTCCATCATGCCATACATAGCGTCGTTAGCCCCTTTTACGAACGTCACTTCATAGCTGATTCCTATGCCTGCCGACCGAATCGCGGCGTCCATAAGGCAGCCCATAAGGTTCAGGCTATCTTGCGCGGCTCGCCTGCGCCTCTCTACGCGTGCAAATTGGATATCTCCAAATATTACGCCTCGATTAACCATTCGCGACTGAAAGCATTGCTGGCCGAAAAAATTAAAGATACCCGGATGTTAGCGCTGCTAGAAACCATCATAGATTCCACCGATAGCGGTTCCGAGTACGACCATCTATTCGGTGATGATTCGCATTTCAATACCAAAGGACGCCGCGGCATACCGATCGGTAATCTAACCAGCCAATTATTCGCCAATATTTATCTGCACCACGCCGACATGTATGCCAAGCAGCAGTTAAAAATCCGTTATTATGTCCGGTACATGGATGACATACTGTTTTTCCATGACGACAAAGAACAGCTGCATAGCTGGCAGCAAGCCATGACAAGATTTCTCTACGATGAACTGTATCTGACCATCAATCCTCATAAAGTACGGCTGTATCCGGCAAGACTTGGCGTTGATTTCGTCGGTTACATAATATATCCCCGCTCCATGCGGTTGCGAGGCAGCAGTGTACGGCGTTTCAAAAAACGCTATCGCAAGCAATTGAAAGAACTGTTGGATAACAAAACCAGCATCGAACAAATCGAAATCGCATTCGATGCCTGGTCGGCGCATGCGGCGCACGCCAACACGCAACAATTGGTCAAGCACCTGAAAACTTGGCAGGATGATTATCTGTTCGTTTATGCTATCCAAGAGTATGTCCGCAAAAAAGGCATACAAAAACCACGGGTTCAGTTATCTTTGTTTGACGAAGAATAATGCTTGGCCCAGCCACCGCGCATTTTACCAATCTCATCAATCTGTTCGACAATATAACCTAGCGAATTGGCTTTGATGAAATGCATTTCGTAAGCTACCCGCAAAAGCCCGCGCAAAACCTCCAGTTCGACGTTCAAATCATCAAGCTTCTTCAGAACTTCTCTGCGATTGTTGCCGATGTTATTGGCCTCGACGATATACCGCATGCAAAGCAGCGCGCTGTTTTCGATTTGCTGTCCCAACACGAACCGCTGTTTTTTGGGAAAAGTATTAACTTTCTCGAACAGCCACAAAATCACGCTTAGCATTTTAGTATAGATTATGAAGTCTTTTTTCATTTAAAGCTTTCCCGAAGCGATCATTAGGATTTTAATAGAGAGATGGGATATAAGGGATAAGAATCAGCGAGCCCGCTGGGCTCGCCATAAGAGTCAAGAGCCCAAGAATCAAGCGAAAAGGTCTATCACCGGGAGACGCGCAACCCGAAGCCGTAGTACGCGTAGCCGGACGAGTTGTTCAAAAACAACGTCAAAACCCCGGCATTGCTGCCATTGTCCCAGCGGCCGCCGCGAAGAAAGGCCCGCGCCGCAGCTTCGCCGTAATTGCTGTATAGTTGCCCGATGCCAGAGGAAGAATTCCATGTAATGCCGGATATGCCGGTGGAGCCTGGTTGGGACAAGGCGGGCAGGCCGTTCATCAGCAGCGAACCGTTGTTCCACTGTTTCCAAGCGTAAGCGGATTCGCCGGACAAACCTGGTTGTTGGCCGCCGGCAACGGTGCCTTGGGTCCATTCGTAGACGTCGCCGGCAAGATCCCAAATGACTTCGCCGTTGGTCAGAGTGAGGGTGCGTTTTTGATTGCCAGATGTGTTGCCCGTATTAACGTAACCATTGGTGTCACTCACGTCGGCTTCGATGGCGGTAGCCGGAACGTTGTCATTATGCCCGCTGTATATGTAGCCACTGCCGACACTACCGCCCGACCAGTTGCCGGGAACGGAAAGCACGTTTTGAGCGATGGTCATCCATTCGGCTTCGGTTATTAGATGGCAGCCACTGGCACAATTCGCAGTATACGAGGAAGCGGCGGAAATGGATGTGGTTTGTGATATGTTGGCTACCGGATAACCTGCAGCCGTTGAAACCAGTTTTCGGGTGGCCGAGATTGGGTAAGTGTTGACTGGCCATGTATTATAGCCGGTTGTCTGGCTGGTATCACCAATGCCGTCGCCGTTGTCATCGGCTTTGGCTTCGTATTTCATGACGCAGAAATCACTGGTGCCGTAAGTGCTACTACCCGGCACGACGATAAAGCCGTATGGACAAGCCATGGTGACCGCGTTGGCCGATAGGCCGGCATCGCTGGATGTGCGATAGTAGGTGGAATTTTTATTGGCGTAAAGCGAAAATTGGGTGGCATCGGTCGTGCTGTTCGGCTGGTAGCTGAGCGTCACGCCGGAGCTTGATTTCAGGCAGTTTTTGGTGTCGACAATCGGAGCCGAAGGGCAGTTGTTACCATCAAACGCAGTCGGGTAGCTGCCGTATTCGCCGTAATACATTTTGAGCAGTTTGGAGTTATTGTTCAGATCGGATTGCAACACCACGGCATTGGCTCGTTGGCTAACACCTGAATAGGAAACGATGGTGATAGCGGCCAGGATGCCTATGACTACTATTGCTACGAGTAACTCGACTATCGTGAAACCTTTTTTGGTATTGCCCATCGCTTATGAATTCCGTTTATTTAATATGTTTATGCTAATAGGATAGCATATAATGTGAATGTTTTCACAAATTTATCCACCTGCTCGCAGACGGCACTTGGGATTTCCGAAAGGTAATCAGTCAGTTGAAACTAATGAATTATCCGAGCGCTTCATTAGATAACCTATGGTTCGATATGCGCCGAAACTATATGCTGGCACGAGATATACTCACCTTGATCGCAGACAAAGAAAGCCATCTTTGTAAGAATAAAGCTGATTTCAATCTCTGCTCCGGCTTTATCGAATGGTCTTGAACTGGCATAGACCTCATGGCTCAGCGTGTATGTATCTCCGGTTACCATTTTGAAACAAATCTTCATTAACAATCTCCTCCATTATTAAATAATTAGATGCTATTCCTCCGGGAAAGGATTAATATAGGCAAACCAGTTTATTGAGTTACGCCATCACTCAATCCTCCCATAACAGGGATATTATACCACTTAATATGATTAAATGTTTGTCAATGATGTTAGATTCGCATATAGTTGACAAAAATAAGTGTATTTCGCTCGAACCGTAATTTTCTATTTTCTATCAAGTGATTCTGTATATCTAATCCAGTTATTGGATTCTTATCACGATGGCGTTACTATAACCGTGTTGGTCGCATCAAGTGATGTAACCGTTGCCGTCGGAGAAGTAACGGTTGCTGATGGTGATGTCACCGCTGGAGATACTGAACTAACCGATGCTGCTGGACTGGTAACCGTAGGACTTATATTCTGACACCTCGGAGAAGAACAGCGGTTTATCGTGCCGCCGGATTTATATTTGGCGATGAAAGCATCATAATTCCCGGTACCATAACTACAAGTATACCGACAATTGCAAAGCCACTACCGGAAGTATTAGTTATTGAATTTAAACCATCATCACCAGTACCGCCTATTATCTTACTCCAGGAAATCGGCAGTTAGCGATGATTATTAAGCTTACAATATTCAGTTTCACCCATTTGGCATAGTTGTTCGTTCAGGTCCCTAACGCGTTGCTTGTTGCCAGATGCCTGATAGGCAGCCATAGCTTTCTTGTATAATTCAAAAGTTTTGGCTTTGCTATCGTTATCCTCAGCTTCTGTGTCCTGCAACTTCTTGGTTTCGACGGTCGTTATGCTAGTTGTTTTAGTTTTATTAAGAACATAGCTTTTTATAACAAAAACAGTACTGGCACCAGCTACGATGACAATAGCGACTGCGACCATCGCAATAATCAATTTCTTTTTATTATTTTTTGCGCCTTTCAGCATGACATTGTTTGTCACAGTTCCGTCACTCGTCGCATCATTGGTTATATTATCGTCAAGCATATCCCATATCCTTATATTATTGTATATTATAGACAAACGAGTATTAAATTACTATATTTCCCCAGAAGTAAATTAGTATACGTTGGTTATTCATATTAATCATGACGGTGCTACGATAATCGTAATGGTTGCACTTGGAGATGTCGTCGTAGCAGACGGGCTAGTTACTGTTGCCGATACTGAATTAGCGTACCATCCTGCTTCTTCCCGGATATATATTGTTGGGCTGGTCACCGTAGGGCTTATACTCTGGCACATCGGTGAAGAGCAGTTGTTTATCGTACCGTCGAATTTGTGTTTAGCGATGTAGGCATCCTTATCCCATGAATTTCGATAAATTTCTCCGGCGATCGCGTACCCGCCGTCGGCAGTTTGGATTATTTCCCATACCTCTTCAGCGGAACCATCTATACCCCAAGTCTTACTCCAAGATAAAGTACCGGTCGAGGTGAATTTGGCTATATATTCGTCACCGTCGCCAGCACCGTAACTATCAGTCGTTCCGGCAACTGCGTAACCGCCATCGGAGGTTTGGATTATTGAATATGCATAATCATTATCAGCCCCTCCCCAAGTTTTACTCCAGGATAAAGTACCGGTCGAAGTGAATTTGGCTATAAAAGCATCTTCAGCTCCGGCACCGTAAAGACCGGTTGAACCGGCAATCGCGTAACCGCCGTCGGTAGTTTGGATTATTGAATTCGCATATTCCTCGTAAGAACTATCTTCAATCCAAGTCTTGCTCCATGATAACTCGCCAGTTGAGGTGAGTTTAACGATATAGGGATATGTATAATATGTATAAACATCTTCGTCCATATACGAAGAATAGAGGGTAACCGCGTAACCGCCGTCGGTAGTTTGGATTATTGAATTTATATAATCAATAGAATAGTCACCGCCTTCGTCCAAAATCTTACTCCAAGATAACGTGCCGATCGAGGTGAATTTGGCTATAAAAGCATCGCTAAATGTTTGTTCATCATCTTTGGTTTGCCCGGCAATTGCGTAACCGCCGTCGGAGGTTTGGATTATTGAATATGCAGCATTATAATCAGCCCCTCTCCAAGTCTTACTCCAAGATAAAGTACCAGTCGAGGTGAATTTGGCTATAAAAGCATTAGCATATCCACCTGTACCGTAACTCCAAGTTTCTCCGGTAATTACATAACCGCCGTCAGAAGTTTCGACCATTGAATGTGCGCAATCATCATCAGCCCCTCCCCATGTCTTGCTCCAGGATAACGTGCCGGTCGAGGTATATTTGGCTATAAAAGCATCATTATAACCAGCACCGTACTCATCGGTAGTTCCGGCAACCACATAACCGCCGTCAGAAGTTTGAGTTATTGCTTCGTTAAGACTACTATCAGTTTCTCCCCAAGCCACAACAAAAGATGAAGCTGAAGCTGGCGAAACGTATGATGCCAATCCCGGAGGAATACTCCAACTGCTTGAGGTGATTGAATTCGAGCATTTTGCCTGCACGGATACCGTGTAGGTCTGTGCACTTGTATTGGTCGTGAAACTTACCGGCGATGAAGAAATTGCGACCCAGCCGGAATCGTAACCGGCAGGTGAAATCGTGTAGTCGTATTGGTAACTCGGTGTTCCGACCGTGCATGTAACCGCTGGCCATGACCAGGTAGTAGTATCGCTTACGGTATTAGCCGTGACGGTTGGCGATGATGGAGCCTGTATCGGTTCTATGTAGGTACCCTCTGAACCTATGGTTGCTGAACTATTTTCGGTGCTGCTTATATAACATCTAGCCTCAGCTTTATAGCCATATTTAACCCCATCATTGGCAGTTTGACTGGCAGTATATGAAGACCCCCAACTGCTCCAGTCGCTCCAGGAGCCGTCATTAATGCGGTTCTGGAAGCTGTACTGAATAGAACCGTTCGTACAAGTTAATTGCGGCGAAACTGTTGCGACTATACTGGAGCCGCTCGGATTGTTGACAGTGACGACAGGCTGGGATGGAGGCGCAACCGTGGCTGCTTGAGTCGTAGCGTGAGCTATTGACCAAGCAGTGTCACCACTGGCGGTCGTAGCTTTGACGCGGAAGTAATATTTCGTAGAAGCCACCAAACTAGTTGCGCTGGCGGTCGTGCCGGAAGGAGTGAGCGGGCTCGCATCAGAAAAACCCGAATTAGATGCCTGCTGAACAGTATAGCTTGTAGCACCCGAGAAAGCAGTCCATGATAAATCAATTTCAGAGCTAGATACGGCTGTGGCTACTAAATCGACTGGCCCGCATGTACCAGGTTGAACCTTTGGGGTACCTCCAATGATTGAGCTTATGTAATAATGAATGCTTGAATCTTTGGAGCTGGTACCGTCAACGCAATAGGTTTTACCACCATCACTACTACCGCCAGATAGGATTACACCGTCGCTGGCAGTAAATGTAGTAGGAATCGCGGTTGGGTAGCCATTATGGAAATTGCGATAGTTTTCCATAGCAGAAGCGACACCATTTAGGTCGCTTTTAAGAGCTGTGGTGATAATTGACTTGTGCCAATTGCCATAGCTAACGATTACGATTGCTGCCAGTATACCGATGACTATAATGGATACTATGAGTTCTATGATGGTGAAACCGTTAGTGGTTTTATTCATGCAGCCTATTTTAGCAGCTTGGGAATTTATTGCAAGCTAGCAAAATAATGGCCCAAAATCACTTTGGACTATTTTGCCCGTATGCGAGATCACAAATTTATTCAGAAGTGCGTAATTGTATATTATGATAGTATTATGCTATGCTAGTCTGTTTTCTAAGTCCGGTAGATAGTTTTCTTATATAGCCCAACAGCATTAAAGCATCCGGTTTTCTAACTATTACTCTTTGACCAATTTGATAAGAACTGTCATTTGAATTTTTAATATACCTTTCATCTATTAAGCCATTGTTATGCTCGATTAAATGCCTTTGCTGAAATAGGATATTCATATCTTTGATTTCTTCTTCTGTGAGCCATGAATCGTAACCTTGGCTAATGGCTTCAGAAAAAAGATTGCTGCCTTTTTCTATGATTTGAAAATCATTTACTCTTACTTTATTGGTTGGCACAAGCTGTTTGTATAAATCTTCAGCGTATTTTTGAAAGGCGGAAACAATATCCCCCAATGTTCCTTCAATCATCGATCGGCACATTGATTCAGCTTTGTCTCTGCCTTGGCTTTTTTCAAGTGTTTTGTATATATCTTCGATTGATTCTATCATTGTTTGGACTCTATCGAGAGATTCATTAAAAACATGCTCTACTGCATTATGCCCGCAACACGGACAAAAATAAGCACTTCCAATTACGCTATACCGTGTATGGCACTTCTCGCAGGTTATATCCAATTCCCATTCAGGTCTTTGTCCAATAGGGTTGTTTACAAAGGTTATCCTTTGACCCGGTTCATATGTCATTTTTAAGTATTTATTCCCACGCGTGCTCCGTTCCAGGTCTCCGAATATCTTTTCAAATTCATTGCTGATATATGATATGGCGTAACTTGCAGCAACTCCCTTAAGAGCGTCAACATGTTCATGAGTGAACCATTGATCAGCTGGAGCGGTGTACCCGCACATAGGGCAATATACTTGTTCATCAGACACCTTATCTTTCCAATCTTCCACGGATATTTTAAAAATGAATTCACACTTGTCGTTTGGGCATTGCCTATCAAAATAACCCTTTTTATCAGACTCGAGCGTAATTGGAATATTAATATCTGACATTAGATTCACTATCCCTTCTAGACTTATCCGGTACAGGGTACCCAATTAATTATTGCCGAAAAAATAATTAATGCAATAACAGCTAGATTTAGATTTTCTAGGTTATTTCTATCTATACTGTCGTCTAGGAAAGTGCAGGCCTGAAATACCGGCTTCTTGACATATTGAAGATAGAATCTGGATAATTTGTTCTCTTGTTAAATCAAACCATTCTTCGAGCTCACGATCATAAAAGCAATACGTAACATCGCCTTTACCGTAGGTTGAATATAAGTTCTCATCTTTTGCAATTTTCAACCGTTTTCTTAAGGCCACAAGCATATCCGTAATTGTGTTCAACTTTTCTCTCCATGCCGGATTGACGATAGAGGATTTACCTTTAAATTGCTTTATTATCATTCCATCTCGTGTGCGAAGAACACCTGTATTTAACGCAATAATTGTATCCTCTATTGCTTGGTCGAAATCTTCCATGTGACCCTCTTGATAGATTCGGTCTTGAAATGCAGGTCTATCGAAGCATTGAACAAAGAAACTGAGCAGTTCTTTGTCTTTATCTAAGCCTAACGGAGAGAAAGACTGTAGTTCTGCAATCGCGAGCCGTTCGGCGTTTTCTTTCCAGATACGAAGGAGATCGACGGTATATCTGATAACATCGTCATCAATTAATTTTGAACAAGACTGACACAGCCAAATACCGTTCTCTGCCGACTTACGTTCCTCTGGTGACATGGTGGAATCATAACGTGGCCCACCACTTGAGGCAGCGTAAATATGCGCGGCAACTCCTATGTTAGTAATATCTTGAGGGTCTTCATTGGCTCCACGGGTTGGCTTTCGACAGTCCGGATTGCTACAACGCCATCCAACTCGATTACCAAGCAAATCTTTTATTTTTTGAGGGAAATCATCTCTATTACCTGCCATAAATTCAACTCTCTCCACCAATATAACAAACTTTATGATAATTAGAACTATGCTAGTATGACAAATCCTGTTGATTTGAGTTTATCAATCAATTGTTCAGAGTAATTGCTAATCTTTGTCTTATCAATAAATATTGTCAAGTTCCGTCTTGCGCGAGAACATCCAACATAGAATAAGCGATATGCGCACAACGCTCCATATGCTCGACTCTCTTTAAAACAATCTTTTGCATTTGTTACATTAGGATTTGACAAATACTTATCATATGACTGTTTGCACAATTGATTAAATATTGGATTGTCCTTAAAATTGTCAATTAACTCGAGAATTCTAGCTTTCAGGTATTGCTCATGCTGAGCATGTAGTTGACTGTTTATGGCAGACAGCTTAAAGCCCAATTGTTTCGTCGTTTCATTTATCCATTTCAAATATTCATAATAGAATACTTCAAATGCGTTGAGTGAAATATCTATAGAACTCCATAATCCAAAAAACGAATACATATGGACTACTGGAGATGTACTATCTTCTGCTATAAAAAATACCGTATCATGACTCTCGCCTTTTACGCCATGCTGGGTCGAAACATTTGGTGTACGCAAATACTTAGCGATCGCCCTGAATTCACAAATCTTCAACGAAAGAACTTCTGAATATTCACCGCTATCAGTTATAGCATTTATAGATTCCGACCTTACCAGCCCTGTTTCTTTTAGGGTAGCAATAACATCGTTAATTGTATTTTTCTGATCAATATCATTGTATTTTTCGATAATCGCTTTCAACAAACCACATAACCGTTCTTTGTCATCATGCTTAGTGACCGCATACACATCCTTGTCAAACAGCTTAGGCATTTTTCTAAATAACTGAACAATACCCCCAAGGTTCCCAGAATCAAAGTATTCTGCTATTTTGTTTATGTTGAAAAGTAGTTTTATAAGAGTATCCGGGTTGTCATTTGAATCATCCGTGAGAATATCTACTGCGCTATATTTTTGAATAAACGAATACCTCTCCATTCGACTCAACTGCCTATAGAGATTACCCGCGCCAATCGATTCAAACCTCTTCTGATTAAGCAAATAAAGTACCAAGGCTTTCGGAAATTTGGCTTTTTCCGTTTCAAGCTTTTCAGCAATATTATCACATATTATTACCCGTGGTGAATGATCGGGTGCTACATGAATATTATCGGGAGAGGGATTTTGTTTATATGAACTATCATTATACAATCCATTCAGGATATCAATGATTTTAGGTATAGAGCGATGATTAATATCTAGAACTATCGATTTGTTAAGCGTAGGCAGTTCTTCCTCAAATGTTCCATCGTAATTCTTATATATTTGCTGCATTTTATCACCAAGAAAATACAACTGCGTAGATGCTCCTAGAACGGCATCATAAAACATTTTCAATACATCAGCCGAAGAATCCTGATATTCATCTATAAAGATGCTTTGGTATCTTTGTGTCAACCTCTTCTTGATTACAGGAAACTTGTCAAAAATTATTTTGGCAAATGAAATTAAATCATCATGCGATAGACCGCCGTAATACAAAGAATTGAACTGCGTTTCGTTGTATGAGATAGATTTGATGTTTTGTTGTACTGTCTCATACGCCAAAGAGCCATATTTTTCAATGTACTTCTCATTGCTTTTTGTTATGTTTGAATTAACTTCAATGTTTGCGATTCTATTCCGAATTTCTTTGCCATAAACTTCAAAATACAAATCTAATATTTGTTTATGAGAAAAATATATTCCAATGAAACCATGAAGAAAAGAGTGAATGGTGCCAAAGAAAACCTTTTCTGAAGTCAGTCCTTTTTTCAACTCTTCAGCAGCCCTGTTAGTATATGTAATACAAAGTATATTGTCATTTGGATTGGCAATTATATGATTAATGATCATGGATCTAATTCTTGTCGTTTTCCCGCTTCCTGCTGGGGCATTTACGAGGAAGATATTATCAATCACTGCATCAGCCACGTTAATCCCTCCTCGATATATTCTGGAAGCATTTTTTCTGCCAGATTATTTAGAATAACGGAATACATAAAGTCCGTCTTACTATTCGAGGTATGTGCGACGATATCTCTAATGCTATAATTGCCAGATTTCTGCGGAATTGTATATTTCAGTTTATCCCGATCTTTTAATTGAACCCATGAAGCTCTTTTCTTTTTATTAAAGGCATTAATACCATAATGCTTTGCGAGCATCGCTTCTTCCATAGTACGTGCGAATTTATCCACTTCACCTTGATAATTTAAGTAAGCGCAACCATCAAACAATACATTTCCATTACTTGTTTTCCACTGATATAAGTCTGAAATTGTTGGAACAGTGTCTGGAAATGCAATTTTATAAAAGTTATTAATAGTAGCGTTAGTTGTTTTCGATGCTTTGATAGACGTTTCATTAATAGCAGTTTTATCATAATCAAGATCTGTTAAGATTAATGTTTTAATCTTCAAAAATTCAATAAGACTCTTGTAATTATATGCGTAAGCCCCGCCAACTTGGACAAACGCTATATATAAATGATTAAGCAACTGAAACTTACTAAATGTGGATAATTTCCTTATCAGCATCCGTTCCGTATCACCTTCATAAAGAATAACTCTGTCGGCAAAAACAATGTCAGAAAAGCCAATTTCATAAAACCAATCATAAAAGTTATCAAGAACAGGATCATTACTGATGGTCTGCTTGAATATAGAAAAATCAAGTATTTGAGCTTCAAAGCACCCAAATGGACGGGCAACCCTTAGGTTTTTCATATCCGTAACCCGTACCATTTCGCCGGAATGAGTTGTTATAAGCCCTTGGATCTTTTTTTGTTGATAATATGTGCGAAGATACTTTCCGAAGACATTTTGCATTTGTGGATGCATATGCGATTCAGGTTCTTCGATAATGAACAGATTGACAAGTAGTGGATCGATATTTCTTTTGTAATTTTCAAGTTGAAGAAGTATGTAGATCATGTTGCTGTATCCCAACCCTTGAGAGGCTTCATTAAGAAAATGGCCTTCGAGCTGGTATTTTGCATTTGTAATCTGATTAATAAGATTACTGATAGAATCTTCTGATATATCTATATCAAGAATCATCGCTCCAGTATTACCACCGTTTGCTTTTGCGATAGTTTGGATCGCTTCACTTAGACCATCAACTGAAGCTTCTCGAACAACTTTAGTAATATTTGCATCTTCAATCGGTTGAAGAATTTTATCCGGTAGTCCACCAAGCATAGTTTTCCAGTTATCTTCATGACCAGCCAACTCAATCATATTTTTACTTAAGTTTCGTGTCTTGCCGTTATTTTGATCATCGAGGGGCCTTCCCGCATGAATGTTACGGAAATTAAATAACGGCCTAAAATCTGACAACTCCATTTTGTTCAGGTTCTGTACTTCGCCACCAGCATAATAGTATTTCTCAATTAAATCGGATGAATATGTTTCGCTATCAGTATAGTAACATTCTTCAATAATACTCGATGCATATGACCAGAGTATTTTTTCTTTCAAAAGGTCTTCTTTAGTTTGATCTGCTGCATCGTTCTTGATCTTTTCATACCTACTCTTTAGCTTATCGAAATCACTTTCAAGTGCTCCCCCTAAAGATGTTGGCGTTACGTGAAATGAATATATAAAAT
>CAYNIX010000012.1:0-12313 GCA_964397535.1 uncultured Candidatus Saccharibacteria bacterium
GCCAGGGAAAATGAAGTAGAGGATTATGTCGCTTATTTCGTAGTTGAGAGCTCAAATATTGATTCGCACATTAAAAAGCTATTAAAGCCGTCAAAATGAAATTAATGATTGGCACTTCCCTGATTCGTTGGGGAGATGGGTTTATTGCAAGAGCACCACGCGATGCCCCACTTCATACTCAAAGACGTTGAAAAATGAACGATCGTTCAATTTTCAACGACTTTTCGACATATTTCAATGAGTTTTATGCTTGAATTAGGATGTGTAGTTAGGGGATGCTTTCCATAAATCGGCCGCAACCCGCCAATTCGGCGGGTGCAAAGGGTGATAGCCCTGATTCGGAGGAACGAACTAGGGTCGTCAATAATCCAATGATTATTATCACCACTCTCTTATATCCAAATCCAACTCGTTGTAATATCGACGACTGTGTCCCGCGGAGCTCCGCTTATAGGAGCGAAGTGGGATCGTTCATTATTCAACGAGTGTTATCAAAATTTATTAGTGAGAACTTCGGGGGCTATACAAATTTCAATAAGAGGGGTAAATGAGTGGTAATTATACGGGATTCAATCTAATTGTGCTTAATAAATTAGAATATATCAAATAATAAGATTAGTGTTACAATAGTCATATGAATGAAGAAATGCCAAAAGAATTGGGTGATGATATTGACCCAGAAACAGGGGGGTTTGTTTTGCGGCCAGAATCAGAGTTCTCGGCCGAGAGAATGGAGCGACTTAGAGCAAGAATCTATGAATTACTCGAAAGCGATATTGAGGCTACGGTTGCCAGCTTGCAAGCCGCTGATCACGAAGAATATGAGGAGTTTCAACTTGAAATAGATTTGGAGACAGCTCTGGCAGATAATCAAGATGTGTCTCTAACCAATGAAGAGCTGGAAAGTTTGAAAAAAATAATGGAATCCGATCGGGCCCAAGAAATCTATCACGAGTATAATCTAAAATTCCTTGGTGCCGCATTTGGGCCTGGCCACATTGATAAATCAGAAATTGTTTTTAGTATTCGTTTAGGAATTCAACACGAGCCCAAGGAATTATCTGCTGAGCTTGTAAAATTAAGGTTTTCTAATATTTGTGCTCATTGTAAATTGGCTGGCGTTGATAACGAGATAGTCATTGAAGATACCGTACCAACTAGTTCGGTTGGAAAATGGAAGAAAGGTAAGGGCAAAGACAAAGGCCGCGAATATCGCGATTGGGACTACGGAGAAGTTGAATGCCCTAAATGTGCTGATCGCGGAGATCCTTCCAAAGTATTTCTGTACTACCGCGAGTATAGAGATTTGTAGGAGTCATCAAAGAATCGGGGGTTTCTATAGACAAGCTAAGGATTGCAATAAGGCTTTGTAATCTCGTTGAAAAATCGACGACTGTGTCCCGCGGAGCTCCGCTTATAGGAACGAAGTGGGATCATACATATTCCAACGATTAATATAAAACAACCTTCCATAACCAAGTCGTTGATAATTGAACGATCGTTCAAATATCAACGACTTTAAACTGCTTGGCAATGAGATTATAATAAAAGTCCAGAATTTAGTTTGTTAAAAGAAGCGTTGATAATCTGGCGTTTAATCAAAACGATTAGGAAAACCAATATCTAGTACGATAGTTTTTTAAAACGAAAACCAGCTTTAGCAATCATAAATTATAACCATGCTGATAATAAGCCTTAATATTAAAAAACGGAGTATAATAAACATATGGATCAGCAATCGTATTATTTAAGTCAAAAAATGCCGCCGCTGGCACCACCTTCGTGGATTTTTGGGGTGGTTTGGCCCTTTCTCTATTTATTGATTTTTGTTTCCTACGGTATTATTTTTTATAAATGGTCTCGTGGTGAGTTCGGTTTACTTTTTGTATTGCCATTTATTATAAATCTGGCTGCTAATTTTATATTCACCTATCTGCAATTTGGTTTGAGAAATAATATTTTAGCTTTAGTTGATATTTTGATAGTTCTGATTACAATTATCATCACAATTGTTTTGCTTTGGTCACATTATAAATTATTGGCTTATATGCAGCTGCCTTATTTAATTTGGGTTGTTTTTGCTACCTACCTACAAAGCGGTATCACAATATTAAATCGCTAAAATACTAGCAAATATTGCTAGCTGGCGGAGGATTAAAATAAAAACGGTAGTTGTAAACGACAAAATGCAGCAGGGGTATAAATATTTTCTTTCCGAGCAGATAGGTAAGAATTTTGATGCAGGTTTTACTCCGGACCTGACACCTAAGGAGATGCTTGGCTTGGGAGTATTTGGCGGGAAATATCTTACAGACTGCGGGGCGGAATTTCCCTCAGACTGGTTTACACAGGCAAAGCTAGATAGCCGGCGGCATGATCCGGCGAAAAACTTTTTTGGCGTAAATGCCAGCCAGCCGCTTAGGGTGTGGCGCGATAAAGGTTGGCTCCATCCCGATGATCCCAGGGGCTGGTTCCAGTGGTATTGCCGCTACTATATGGGCCGCCGCCACCCGGATGATGGGCGGCAGATAAAACGATGGAGGGCCATGCGACGTCATGTTTCTCAGATTGAAAAAAACTGCCTACCACAAGATCTCCGCTGCCGTCCCAAACAGCGTCAGGCTTTGTTGCACTGGGCTTATGATTCGCGTAAGATTTGATCAAATTTTTACGATATCAAGCGACATTGAATCTAAATAAATTATCTAAACATTGAGGTGGGAATATGGCACAGGAGGAATTTGAGCCAAAGCCAAAAATATCTTTTGTAAAACGGTATTGGCTAATTTTTATTATAGCTATAGTTGTGTTGGCAGGAGGATTTATTGTAATAAGTAATATCCAGGGACAAAAAAATGAGGAACAGAAACAGTCCCAGAAAGATAAGCAAAAGGCTGATGAAACCAATAATCAGGAATATGTATATGAGGACCCTGTAATGAATACGGAGCAGCTGGCGACAGCAACTACAGCTTTGCAAAGCGGCATCTCCATTGATGATCCGGCCAATGATTTTGCACAAGTAGCTGAGGCACCCAAGGGATTGGATGGGAAAAATGACAATACCAAACCGTATCAATTAAATTGGAACGATGTTAAGAAGGTGACAATTGGGGCGGATAATGAGAACTTTTACATCCGTTATGATTATTATGGTGCGATACCAGGGAACATGGTAACGGTTGGGGGCGATGACATTAAAACGCTTAGCTGTAATGTGGGTTTGGCAAAATTTATCTCTAACAGCGGGCAGCAGAATGAGGGTATGTTCCAGGTAGGTGTTCAGTTCACGGAGCAGCGGGGAAAGGATTCGAAGGATGAGTCATTGGGTTACGATGCACTCGCTAAACCCCGTATGGGGCTTACCAGCATTGCTTCGCCAAGCAGTCAGCTTGACAAATATGGAGAGACTGAGTACGCCATACAGAGTCAAAATGGTACCGTCTTTGGTGGAATAGGTTCGGATTATATAATAGCGGCTTTTCCGCTTGCTAATCTCGACATTAAGCCGGGAAGTGAAATGACCTTTGATATCAGTGTGGAAACAAACAGTAGAATTTACCACCACTCATCTATTGACCCCATTTTGGATTACGGCTCAACGAAAACCGGCATGCAAATAACATATAATTTGGGCTCAAATAGCTACACCAGTAAAATCCCGCAATTGTAGATATAAAGCGCATATAAGAGCAAACTTCTCAAATAGTTGCTATTATAGTATTGCAAGCTAAGTATTTACGAAAGGATAAAATGAAATCGGCCATAATTATTATCGTAATAGTCGTCGCGCTGGGCGGAGGGTATTTACTCTACAGAGCGTCACGCGATTCCGGTTCCGACTCATCCACAAGCAGCAGTGCAGTGGAAACCAACTCGGTGGATATTAGTAATTTAGCCTTTAGCCCCCCGGCTATTGTCGTGAATGCTTCTGATACGGTGACATTTACCAATAATGATGGCACCGATCACACTATTACAGCCGATGATGGCAGTTTCGACCAAGACATAGCCTCTGGCCAAACGGTGAGCATTACCATGGCGAATGCGGGAACTGTAAGCTATCACTGTAAAATTCACCCCGGTATGAAAGGGACTATAGAAGTTAAATAAGCAGGTGTACCATGATTCCAAACCCGATTATTTTTAGCAAACCTCTAAATATTTGGCTGGGACTTTTAACTCTGCTTTTAATTTTGTTGCAAATAGGAATTGGCACCAGAATTATTAAATTGCCTTTTTGGGTTCATACTAGAGTGGTCTGGATAGCTCTGCTTGCGGCGGCCCTAATTCACGCCTGGTACGGAATCCAAATCAACTTTATCCCTTAATCCCTCGCTTTCATACCAGCCTGACGATAGGCAGACTATCACTAGGCAAAGAGGAATTGCATCAAGATGGTGGTTTAGCGTGGTTGTATTGCGGGGTTTTAAAGTTTAAAATATTGTTGTAATAAATATGTCACTACTCTTGGAAAAATTTGCCGAGTTTACAGTCGGCCGCGTTTTTCATCTTGCGGAAGGAAGGCTTTTTGATACTTTAACTTTTTTTATTGCCGATATTATAAAAATTTTTTTACTGCTTTTCGTTATCATTTTTTTGGCTTCTGTGACTCGCTCCTATTTACCGCCGGCGCGCATCCGCAAATTTTTAGCCGGTAAAAATAGCATCTTGGCTTCCATATTAGCCGCGCTAGTCGGCATCGTGACCCCCTTTTGTTCCTGCTCGGCTATCCCTCTTTTTCTCGGTTTTATCGAGGCGGGAGTACCGGTAAGCGCCACTTTTGCTTTTTTGATCGCTTCTCCCATGGTTAACGAGGTGGCCTTGGTATTACTTCTGGGCTTGTTTGGGCCAAAGATTGCCCTGCTTTATGCCAGCTTTGGCTTATTAATCGCCATTTTGGCCGGCTTAACTCTCGAGAAATTAAATGCCGAGCGCTGGATCATTAAAATGGAAACAGCCAGTATCGCCAAGCTTACGGGTATAATACCTTTTTCTAAAAGAATTGATTATGCTAAACGTTATACTTTTTATATTATTGCCAAAATTTGGTATTATGTTGTATTGGGTGTGGCAGTAGGAGCCGTGATTCACGGCTATGTGCCGGTGGATTTTTTTGGCGGCATTGCCGGAGGCGGGCATTGGTATGCGGTGCCGGCGGCAGTAATTTTGGGCGTACCTCTCTACTCCAATGCCGCAGCCATTATTCCATTAGTTTCAGTGTTCAGTGATAAGGGGGTGGCTATAGGTACAATTCTCGCCTTTATGATGGCGGTTACCGGCCTCTCCTTCCCGGAATTTATGATTCTAAAGCGAGTATTGCGCTGGCAGTTGCTTGGCTTCTTCATCGCCACCATAACTATTGGTATTGTGATAGCCGGCTACATGTTTAATTATCTGTTAAAATAAAAATATAAATAGCTCATAGGGTGGGCTATTAAAATATTTAACTTTAATTACAGCTTTTATGAATTACAAAATTGTCAGCGTGGATTTTCAGAACGATTTTTCTCTACCCGGCGGCATTTCTCATAAAAACCGGCCGCGGCCTAGTGTGGACTTTACGCGGGAGACGCTTTTTCCGTTTTTGCGTCAGCGAGGCTTAAAAATAGCCGAGATAATTTCCGATTACCGTCCGCCACGTCCCGGGGATAGAGGAGATCTGTGCCATCCCGGAGAGTGGGGCTACGAGTCAATAATCCCTGCGGACGTCAAAAATGATAATATTTGGATTAAATGCATGAATTCTCCGGTATGGGTACGCGAAAATATTGGCGAAACTGCCAAGACTCCAGGCTTGCCTTATCAGGATCCCGAGAGTTTTAATAAGTGGCTTCTTGAAACCGTTGGCAGACCGGAAGATACGGAGGTGGTGCTCATAGGTTTAACTGCCGACTGCTGTGTCATGTGCACCGGCCAGGAGCTAAATTGGCGCGGTTACAAAGTACATGTACTAAAAGAGGCTAGCGATACTGATTCTGGAGATCAAGCAGAAAAAGAATACATTTTGAATAATCCTCCGGCCAGGAATTGGGTATTTCCCATCAGTTGGGATGAGTTGAAGGCTATATTATAGCAAATCAACTTTTTAGTAAACACTAATTTAGACGATATTAAAGAGAGTATAGTTAAGCGGTGTTAGATGTAGTTGTAATGTGAGGGCAGAGAGAAAATTACGAGAGTCCTTTAGGCCAAAGGAGCCCTGTTTGGGGCGGGTTTTTTGGGAAAAAAGTAGCGAAAATGCCAGAGCAGATGAAAGAAGGTAATAATAGCCATGGCAATGCCGAATTCCACATGAAACCAGAGCACCGTTCTATACCAGGAAATTGAAATTTTTTGATCAATTGAAATGGCTAAAATTACCCCAAGCAGAGAGCTAAAACCAAACACAAAAGCAAGCAGCCAATTCCAAATTTTACAGTGCAATTGAAATCGGATAATTTTGGCGCTGACTAAAATAAAGGAAATCCAGTAGAGACACATTAGCATTACGGCGAAGTAAATTGTATAATATTGATCTAACATTTTTAGCTCAAAGTAATAGCATCTGCCGGGCAGTTCTCGATCGCCCTCTCAAGTTGGGCGGAATCTAAATTTTCTTGGCTTACGACGCTTGCGGTTTTATTAATAATTTTAAAATGAGAAGAGTCCAGTTGGGCGCAACGGCCACAACCGATGCAACGATATTTGTTAACCGCCAAAACCAAGTCGGCATCCGTGTTTGTGGTGATGGAAGTAGATGTTGGGGAAGAATCATCTGTGCTATCTTGCGAAATTGAGCCGGATTGGGAAGAGTTATTATTATCGCTATTTTGTGTAGATGAAGTTGCAGAATCGGAATTCCCATCGAGTTCATCAACCAAAGTTTGCTTGGAGTCTGTCTCAGAAAGTGAAGAATTTGAATCTTCTTGCAAACGGTTCTGAAACAGAAAAAGAGTAATCGCCAATATTGATATCGGAAAAACCAGAATAAATAATTTTTTGTGTTCTTGTTGCATGTGCTCCTTTAGAATATTGCACCGGATTTGGTTATTAGCAAAACCTGCATATTAATATTATAAACCAATATTAAAAACAAAAGCTGAAAAAAAGCTTAAAAAAGAAGCAGTTTATTTTAGAGAAGCTACTAGCCCCCTACTTTTTTCGAGTTTAGGGATTTGCGGTGTATTTTAACCAATTTATTGACTCTGTGATAAGGCAATTTTCCCGCCAGCTCAACCTGGCGCTCGGAGCGTTTATTAAATTTTTTGGCGTCACGATTTTTCATATTGTAATTATCTCAAATTTTATTACTGAATTCTTTGGAGAATGTTTTAGTTTAGATTTGGTTTAATTGATCTGTAATTTGGAGTTTCCTTGTGTTATGGTAAAAACGGTATCACTTAATTATTAAGATGGAAGGAGAAAGTATGTGGCCAACAATAATTGTAATCGCGGCGATAATTTTAGTCAGTATCAGACAGGTAAATCAATATGAGCGCGGAGTAAGGTTCAATTTAGGTAAGTATAGCGGCATATCTTTGCCCGGATGGAGATTGGTTATTCCGGTATTCCAATCGATGCGTAAGGTTGATATTAGAACAAAAGCCGTTGACGTACCGAATCAACTGGCAATCACCAGAGATAATGTTTCAGCCAATATCAATGCGGTGATTTATTACCGAGTCGATTCGGCTGAAAAGGCTCTGCTTGAAGTGGAAAATTTTTATTATGCCGTATCGCAGTTGGCCCAAACCACCATGAGAAATGTGGTGGGGGAGGTTACTTTGGATGAGCTTTTGGCCGAGAGGAACAAAATATCCGATCGAATTAAAGCCATAGTCGATAAAGCTTCCGACCCTTGGGGCATAAAAGTAGATAATGTGGAGCTCAAGGATATATCATTGCCTGAGGAGATGAAGAGGGTGATTGCCAAACAAGCCGAAGCGGAGAGAGAAAGAAGAGCCGTTATTACCAAAGCCGAAGGTGATGCGGTAGCAGCTAATAATTTGGCCAAAGCCGCTAAAACTCTGGCCCAGGCTCCTGGTGCGCTGCATCTTAGAACTTTAAGTACTATCAATGATTTAAGCTCCGACCAATCAAACACCGTAATTTTTGCCGTGCCTCTTGAAGTACTGGATGCGATAAAAGGTTTAGCCGGCTACTTTGGCAAAGATCAGGACAAAAATACCAAAATGTAAATTTTTATTCATATAATCGTTGGGCAAAGAGGACCTTATAACCAATATCAAGCAAAGTAGCAGTTATTATTGTATTACTGAACCGGATAAATATTTAGCCCAATCCCGTAAATATGGTTCGGAGTGTTTGGGTAACTCATTAGTTTTTAGCAAAAGGAGCTCCGGATGAAATTGAATAAATTAACACCGGAAGAGGAAAAAATTATAGAGGGCAAGGGTACGGAAGCTCCTTTTAGCGGTGAGTACAATGATTTTTACAAAGAAGGGGAGTATGTTTGCAAGAGGTGTGATAATCCGCTATATAGTTCGAAAGCGAAATTCAAATCAGGTTGCGGCTGGCCTTCTTTTGATGAACATTATTCCGGGGCGGTAAAAAGAATTCCCGATAAAGACGGCCGGCGCACCGAAATTGTATGCGCCAAGTGCGGCGCTCATTTGGGGCATGTATTTGAAGGTGAAAAATTAACTCCCAAGGATATACGCCACTGCGTGAATTCCCTTTCCATAAAGTTTAAACCAATAGAGGATAGTTAGTGAAAAATAATTTTAAAATTGCGATTTTTGCCTCCGGTTGTTTTTGGGGGACACAATATTATTTAGGGAAAGCCGGGGGCGTTATTTCATCACGGGTAGGCTACACTGGTGGTGAGGCGGAAAATCCAAGCTATAAGCAGGTTTCCGGCGGCAAAACCGGACATGTGGAGGCGGTGGAGATCACTTATGATCCGAATAAAACCGATTATGAGGAGTTGTCAAAATTATTTTTTGAGACTCATGATCCGACACAAAGAGGAGGTCAGGGTCCGGATATCGGGCCACAGTACCGCTCGGTAATTTTTTATCAAAATGAAAACGAGAAAAAAATAGCGGAGAATTTAATAGATATCCTTCGAAAAAAGGGTATGGATATTGCAACGGAGATAAAACCGGCCGGCAAATTCTGGCCGGCGGAGGAGTATCATCAGGATTATTACCAAAAAGGCGGCGGTACCCCCTACTGCCACATATATCGAAAATTGTTCTAAAACGATCGGACCCCGCTCCAATTACTTGCTGAGCGGGGTCTCGGTGCTTTAGTGATAGTGGGGAAATCTATTGCAGATTTCCTTGAGCTCTTCACGCTGGTATTCACGTGGGGTCACTCTCTGCCACGGGATATTATTTCGATGAGCCCTATCCCATGGCACTATAGAGGTGACGTGTAGCATGTTCTTAAACTCCTCATCCATCATCTTGACGGGATCGTAGTATCTGGACCAAGCTACTATCTGTCCGTTAACCGGCTCAAGCAATGCCATTCCGAGCTCGGTTTGATTGACGTCATCAAGCTCGAGATCAGTCCAGCCGTAGTAGCTGATCGCAAGGCAAGCCATGATCTCGGCGTGGGTTACCGCCAAGACATGCTCCTTGCTGTTGTTTCTGGCCAAAGTGTCGTTGATCAGAGCGGTTCGAGACATGGCCTGCATCTTAGATTCGCCTCCCGGAGGCTGGTGGTAGGAATGCCCGGAGAGACAATTCTTGATGTGCTCTAGACGTTGGTCAAAAGCGTCTTGAGTGGGGACGACATCATCAGTCCCCCAGTCTCTCTCTCTGAAGCGGTAGTCAACTTTCCACGGCATTGCTAGGGGGCCGAACGAGTAACGGTATTCAATATCTCCGATATATACCGCAGTTTCGGCAGCCCTAACCGTCGGTGAAGTTATGCAAGCCTGAAACTTCCAGCCGACATCTCTTAGGCAGCTTCCGGCTGCCTCTGCTTGTTTCACTCCTTCATCGGTTAATCTCCACTGCCACCCGGGAACACCGATGATTTCGCTGGGATTCTTGTCTCCATCCCCTTGCATAAGACGTTCCAGGCACTCATTTCCATCCGATTTTCCGTGTCTCACCAAGACCAAAAGTGATGGCATCATGGCCTGTGCTCTCCTTACCCTGTGGTGTTATTTGAGCTCTATAGATTATCATATATCTAAATAAAAATCAAAATTTCATCACATAAAAAACGGCTTAGGCTGCCCGATGGTTCGGGCAGCCTGTGTGCTTCCGGTCGCGTTTACGCCTCGTCTGATGTTGAGGGATACCCGTTACCCATCCTGGCCGAATCAAGGATGGAGCTCCCCTTTTCGGTTGATTGCCTCGATGAGCATACCACACATGGCGTGATTGACGCACATACCAGCCACTCTTTTCTTGTTACCCTCTGCGCAGCCAAGCTAAGGAACTTGTCACAAATCAGAGATGTTAGCCGTTCGAGGATGTTTTTGGTTGTGAAGAAGGGACTGTCGCGAGAGGTTTTGATATACAAGAAAATCTGCGAGGTGTGATTGTCTTGTTGGGGAGGAGCGGTTTTGGTTTTGAAAAGTTCCAGCTCATCCTTTTTGACTTCGAGCACCTCTAGCAGGGTCTGTTCGATCTCTTGACGAGGGACCTGATCGAAGAAGACTCGCGGGGCATAAATTACAACCACTGTGTGTGGCATTGCAATCTCCTTACGCGGATGTAATCGGCAAAAATATCTTACACTAATTATTCGATATCCGCAAAATCAAAATTTGTTCGTAAATAATAAAATCAAATCTTGCTTGTGTTTGGTAAAAAAAGTATGCTGATTATAAATACTAAAAGGAGATAGATGTCAATTATAGAAAATGTGCTTGAAAAATTTAAGCCTAGAAAAAAGATTTTTGAAATGGGAGTAGAGGAGGCGGTAAAACATTTAAATACGTTGGCAATCAACAAGGGCAATAGCGTATTTCTGGATCCTTTTTTTCGCGAACAATCTAAATATGGCCGCCAGAACCAGGAAATTCAGGGTGCCTACTTCAACGAGATAATTGCAAGCTTTTTGGTGCTGACTAAATTGCTATTGTCAGACTATTCTAAACTTGCAGATAATAACTTCGAAAAACCGGAGAAAATTGAGCAGATTATTAAATCATTCTATAAGGGCTATTTGGACTACTTGATGTCGATCGGAGTCAAAAAAAGAGATGTCGGAGGCTGGAAAAAATTTATTGATATCAAAGAGAAAAATATTTTACACGCTAAGGCGGAGATTCGACGCAGTGTGATGAAAGAGGGGGGAGCCAATGCCGAGGTGATGATTGAATATCCGGAACGCTTGATTATTCGGGCGGCGGCTTTTAATACCTTGTATTTTTTCGCTAAAAAAAATAGGGCAGGGGAGAAGAACCGGGCGTTTGGAGACTATTTATTGGATAAGCATCTAAAATATTTACTTGATTTGCGCAAAGTTCTTTTATAAGAAATTAAAAAAATTTATAGAATTTTTTAATTTGTTACTCCCCTTTTAATATGTAATTTTTTAGAGATTGTAATGGTTTCAAATATATCTAAAGAAGAAATGGTCTATGCACTTGTTGCACAAATTCCCCCGGGCTATGTATCTACGTACGGCCAGATTGCTAAAATTTTAAATCTAAAAAGCGCTCGTATGGTCGGGAGGATTTTACATCAAAATCTTAAGCCAAAGCAAATCCCCTGTCATCGAGTTGTAAACTACTTAGGCCGAGTTGCTCCAAATTTTGCTTTTGGGGGTGGCAGCGCGCAAAGTGCCAAGCTTGAATCGGAGGGGGTAATATTCATTTCTGACAGGGTTAATTTGAGGCGCCACCTGTGGAAATCTAATAAATAAAATAAGCATGATAGCACTGATTAATTGTTAGATCAGTTAAAAAATATTTAATGGAATGGCTGTAAAATAAAACGGGCTTTTGATATATTGATGTTAACTAAGTGAGGTTCGTTTTGAGCCTTGGTTTATGTTATGTGTTTGGTTGTGTTTTGGCATTTAGTTGATAGGAATTATAAGATATTTTAATAGGAGGCAAAATGGCCTGGGCAAAAGCAAATAAGCTAAGGTTTTGGCTGCTTTTTGTGCTCTCATTGCTAGTAGTGACCTTGGCGGTTTTTTTGTTTATAATTAAAGGCAACTATCAAGCAGATGAAGTGGCGTTAAGCATGAGCAAAAAAGACTCTGTGGTTGTTAGCAACCGCAAAATGCTTGATTTAAAACAAGAATACGCCAAAAACAAAAAAGCAGACACCCTATCCCAGCTAGAGAAAGAAGCATCAAAAAGAAAAAACGATATGGAGATGTTGGCAGAGAGTAA
>CAYNIX010000013.1:0-12192 GCA_964397535.1 uncultured Candidatus Saccharibacteria bacterium
AATGAATGCTTGGTTGAATCAAAATCCATAATGTAATCTGCGAAATTTCTTATGTCATCATCTAAAGCATAATCAATTTTGAATTTTACTAGGGTAGGGGGAACAAGTAAATTTAATTCAGGATTTGATGGCTCAAGCGAGAAAAGCTTGTTGATTATCCCTTTTATTGTTTCGTCTTTTCCTATGTTTTTATCAAAGTTCTCACAAAATACTGGATACGCTTGATCAATCCATTCTTTTGCTATTGTAACAGGTATATCTGAAACACAAAAAGAGCACTTGCCAGATTCTAAAATACATACTAGTAAATCTATCAAAGAGGTTTTTCCGCTATTATTCGCACCAGCTAAAAGTGTAACATCATCAGTAAGCGATAATGATGTCTCTAAAAACTTCCTATAATTTTGGATAATTACCTCTTTCAGTATCATTTTAGTACCCCCTGTTAAAATAGATAAATAACTCTATTGCTCCAGTATATATTGCATTTAACTACATAATAAGCCTAAATTCATATCCTTATTGCCTAACCATCTCAGAAATAGTCTGGTCAACAGTCTGACTGATCATATTCTTCCATTCAGGAGCTTCACGGCCTGCTCGGTATTGTTCGCAATCATTCATTAACCCTATTACAGCTTCTGGCGTGGCATTGTTTGTAGTAAACAATGCCTTAAAAAATGAATTAAATTGTGAAATCGTTATTGGAATAATCTGCAAGCTCATTCTCTCATCACTTCGTGAATACCACGCACCTATCCTGAATGTTTCTGCAGTATTGGAGTCTATATTATTTGCAATGAACAGGCCATATACAGGTTTCCCGTTAGTTTCGGCATACTGGTTCATAAGATCAGCCACATGGCGACGAACGGGTTCCCCTTCTGCCGCCTCCTGTCTTGAACTTTCTGTCAAAGTAACTTCAATAACTATAACGAAATCACGAAACTCCATAATCAAATCCGGGCCATTTCCTGGAGCAGTACCAACAGGTAAAAAGTCCTGATCAACCTTAAACCGCCTGGATTCATATGGCTTGTTCACTAAGCTATCAATAGCCAAGAAAGCCCGCCATAATGTCCATTCAAGATATGCAGGGGTCTCGCTTCGGGGAATAACTATCTCTGTTTCCTCATCTATGCGGCGACGATCTCTACGTGAAGCGATGAGATCAATGTACGTAGCAATTTCTTCCCATTGGCTCGCTTGCTTTCTAGCATACATTTCTTCCTTCTGTTTAAAAATAATATCTTCAATTTCGTGCCGAATAATGGCAATGTCAGCTGGCGTATCTACTGGCCGATCCCCAAGAGTAAACGGAATTTCCATCTGTGATAATTGTGAAATTAAATCATGTAGCACATTCAACGCTGCATCCTGAGTGTCGGTCGGCAACTGTGCCCCATTACACAAGGTGGTGTACCTTTCAAGCTCACTTGCTGGAGCAGAGGTATCTCTTGCCATTAACTCTGCAAACAGACGCTTTTCAGGCACTAAAGCTATTCCTCGTCCTCTATTTTGGACAAGGCCAGTAGCTTTTAAATACCGGAGATTGGCATCTGCATAATCGCGAAAAGTCGATGCCCTTAGCCCAAATGTAATACCTGCTTCTTCATATTTTACTGAATCGAATCGACGTTTTGAGGCAGCAGCATTCCTCTCATTCCTTAAAGCAATAATGTTTGCTGCTACAGTAGCAATATTATCTGCGCTACTCGTCGCCTGAACTATGAGTGCCATCTCAATAAAGCTTACATATGCTCCTCCAGTTTGACGTTCCAACTCAAGAAGGACTGCTAAAGTATGGCGCAGAGGCGAAAACCATGTGGTTTGTCTATCCTCATTTTGAATCGGCATAAATTGCGCTGCTAAAGATCGCAAAAAACATTCCTGCATAGCTGGGACAGTTTCTGACCGAATAAGACGCCAACCGTTAGGGGTAATCGTATCTAAAGGGCCGACATCTTGTTGGCGAATAGTAGCACTGTGCGATATCTCAGGATATAGGAACCCCAATTTACCAAGTGCTGATCTCCATTTCCGTCCGACACTGTTTGTTTCATCTGTTCCTAGCGAAACAATGCCATGCTGACCTAGCAATTCACGAAAAGCGCGATCACCATCCTGACCGCGCATATTACCTTGAAGATAAGACGTAGAAAGTGCAACCAAACCGTCACGTAGGCGGAATGCGCTTCTGACGGATGTGTTACCTATATACCAAAGTGTCATAGTTACACCTCCTTAATATCCTACAAAAAGGTATTCTTGCACTTGATTTTTGTTGTCTCCTACGCGGTTACCCTGATTGCCGAAAGAATATCGGTAGTCCACAGGAATAACTTCAACGTGCCCCTTGTGTTTAGAGAGGATGGAAACCATTTCATCAAGTGTTGGTAAACTGTTGGATGAATAGGATACGATAATTATACTTTTCGCATACTTTTTAAATAATAGATCAAAAGCATTTGCTGCCCCTTTCCGTGTGGAGAAGGGGGTAGGATACGACTTGAACTTTTTAGTTTGAGTATGTTGCTGTATCTCAACGCCTTCCCAATTTCGAGCGATACCTTCAACAAAATGGTAGCGGCGTACATACTCATTATCGGAGTAAGGAGAATAATATGGCGGATCAATATATACCATATCCGGTGCATTATTTCGCAACTTCATAGCATCACTGTTTTTTGCTTTATTAGCCTTCTTATTATTAAAAACAGAATTGTTTACAGCAGTTACAGCATCCATAAACTGCTCTTCAAACGATTTTTTCAGATCTTTTCTGCCATCGTCATATCGATCACCAGTGTAGGTGAATATGCCTCTTGGACGCTTCTTAATACATGCACGAATTAGGGCAGACATGCCTATAGCACGTTTATAGGGGTCACGGATGGCTGCGATATTAGCGCGCAATGTGTCGATAATTTCGTTATCGTGATCAGAGAAGTATAGCCCGGCAAAAGTGGTAGAAACGAAATGATCTGACGTTTGAGATTCTATAAGTAGCTTTTGTGCTTCACTACGCGGAAGAATAACTGAGTTATTCTCAATCATGGCTTTAGCAAAGGTTGCAGACATTGCCATGTAATCGTTACTGATAACTGTTTTCCCTTGAGCTTTGAACATGTACCCTACAATTCCAGAGCCCGCAAAAAGATCAACTACACTATCGAATTTGAACTGTGAAGCAATGTCCCATATCTGTAATAGTAATTTACTCTTAGAACCCATAAAGCGAGTCGATGGATATTTATCAACCTGGACTGGTAAGGGTGCCGGTACAACCGACAGAACAATACTCCTTTTTGGAGGAATTGCAACGATAACATCCTCTCCCTTACGGCTGTTACCATTACACGAGATATAGCGTTTGGTTTGCACAACATCAATATTAAACGTTCTATAAAGTTCATGTACCAATGGATGGTTAGAATTCGTGAGAATCACATGACAACCGAGCTCATGAAGTCGATGTACTTCATTCGCAAGTTCTATGTGATCTTCCTCATAAAATTGTTCCTTTGTATATCTTTTAAAATCCGAGTACTCTGAGACTGGAAGATAAGGTGGGTCGATAAACACAAGGTCCCCCGGCTTCGCATAGTCTTTTAGAACTTTAAGATAATCCGCACATACAATTGTGGCACTTTGCAAAACAGCAGATGCGGCATACAGAGCTTCAATATCACAAATCTTTGGGTTTTTATATCGTCCAAAGGGCACTTTAAACTGCCCCTTTTTATTTACTATATATAATCCATTGAAGCACGTCTTATTAAGGTAGATTGTCCTTGCTGCTGCTTCAGAAGGTGATAGCTTTTGCCATTCAAGTGATCTGACTGCATAAAACATTTCTTCTGTATTACTGTAAGTTTTAAGGTATGTAATAACTTCATCAAGATGCTCTGCCACTTGCCTGTACACATTGATTAATTCGGGGTTGCTATCTGCGATGATTCCGTTAGAGGGATTAAGTGCGAAGAAAAGTGCTCCTCCACCAAAGAATGGCTCGATATACCGACCATATGAATTAGGGAGCTTAGGCAGTATATCATTGAGTAATTGTGTTTTACCACCCGCCCATTTAAGTAAAGGACGAGCTGGAACAGCTATTTGATTATCTTCATTTTTGCTATCTATAGAAATACTCAATTATACAGCCCCTTTATTGCAGTATTTTAGCACTATATTATCTATTAAATAAGGCCTTTCGCATTTTTTATCTTAGTCGATGTTATTACCATCTCCAAGCAATTCCCGAATGTAGCCCTCCATAAAGTTGAATGAAGCCTTTCTTAACGTTGCCTTCCTCATTAACCTCTAACAGGTTTTTATCAACCGGCTCGCCGGGACGTGTAATCCGCGATAGCTTATCATATCCCCATATAATCTTAGGTTTCTCGCCAATAAAAACAACTTCTTGTTCATATTTAAGCGTCGGCGTCTCGAAAGACTGCCCGGCAAAGTCTTCTCCATTCTCAAATTCTTCGACTTTAGGTGCTTCGCGTTTTTCTTGAAAACTGAACTTATGCGTCTGACCCCTCCGAAGTGGTTGAGGAAAAAGAAAACGATGGACTGAACCGTTCTTTACATATTCCGTTTCAACGATAAGGCCCTCTATAGGCGTAATAATCGTACGTTCATTGCTGTGGTACTCAAACCCTCTGGCACCATTTACTAATGAAATGATTTTCCGCGTCTGTTCGTGTATTACAAACTGCCGATCTTGGATTATCGTTTTGGCTAACAAATAATCCATCAGGAAACCGCCATGCGGTAATGGTAGTTCCGCCGGCAATGGAGCACCAGAATAATAAGTGCTGAGTAACCTAATAGCTAGTTCTTCAATAGCGGCGGCTTCCCGGTCAACCAGCGTGTCATATTTTCTTTTCACCTTCTTACCATATTTTTCGCGGCGATCCCTTATTAAAGGAATGTTTTCATAACCCGGCATAAGTCCGTAAGCAGCAAGTAACGCTTCCACGTTCTGCTTATCCGGAAGGGAGCGTATCGCAGAAGTGAAGCGAAATTTAATACTTTCAAAAATCTGATTTTTTCCGCCTATGACACTAATAAAAGTACTTGCATCATAAACCCGGCTTGAAATGAAGCCCATGCCTTTCCTCAAGTACATCAGATCAGTGATCAGATCGTCAATATTGTTAGTTTGTTCGTCAATCACCACGCCACCCGATTTCACGCATGATGTTTTATGTAGGAAGTTGTATAATTTACATTTTTAAACTACATACATTGTAGTTCTTGTATCCATAATTGTCCATTAAACGTATTAATTAACTCCTGTGAACATCCGGAAACAGATATTTTTCCGATTTCTTTCCGATTTTCCCAGAAGAAAATGCTTTGGAATTACACTGGTATCAACAACAAGTTCATACCAAGCGAAAACACTGAATGTTAGGAGGGATTCTCTATGGAAAATGAACTACTTGCTTTGACTGGAACGACTCATCCGGTTACTAAAAATGTGCTGTCAACCAAAGTCAGATGGGCAGTGCAACGCGATGGCTGCGAGGTTGCTAAAAACGCTCTTATTGCCAACATGCACGAGCAAGGTAGATTCTTGCTCACAAAAACAGCATTGGAAAATCTTGCGGTACTATCATCTCTAGAATCTTATCTAATTCAATATGCCCCATACGGGCAAGACCGCGTTCGTATGATAGTGGACGCCTATGCCATGGGTGCAGGCAATCGGATATTAAGGTGGTGATTAACATGGACTTCGTTTTCGTTCTCATTCTGATTTTAGTGATTTTCATTTTTGCAATATGGGCAAGTGAAACCATATCCCAACACGACGAAAAAATAAAATCTTTGGAAAAATCGATGATGATGTTTAATCGCCTAAACAACGAGTGTCTCAGATTGAATAACGATGCTCTAGATGCCTGCAAAGCCATGGTGCGCGAGTCTTTAACTTGGACTCATAACGACTGATAACTTCAACGAGCAGAGCAAGGTGATTAACAAGATAAAAACATATATTAGAAAATAATATCGTTATATTTACAACTGCGTTTTTCATATACACCTAATTTACTTAAAAACAGCTGTATGCTGTAGTACTTCGCTTAAAAGCTTAGATGAGGATTGCTAGTAATAGTTAGCCGATATGAGGTATTACTGAGCCGGGAAAAACCCAATCCATTTCGAAGGAGTGAATAAACGATTATGAAAAAATACCAAACCATCATGGCAGACCCACCATGGGATATCCAACAAAAAGGTGGAATTAAGTCGCGTGGAGCCGATAGGCACTACCCGCTCATGAACTTGGAGGAGATTAAATCGCTCCCGGTAGCCGATCTGTCCAATCCGGAATCGAGCCACTGCTGGTTGTGGGTGACCAATGCCAGCTTGAGGTACGGTTATGACGTCATGGAAGCTTGGGGATTTACTCCCCGAAGCATCATGACCTGGATCAAGCCACGTTTTACGCTCGGCAACTATTTGCGCAATGCTACCGAGCATCTGCTGTTTGGAACACGTGGCAAAGCACCGGTACGGTTTAATTCGCAGCCGACGTGGGTGTTTGCGCCGCTTCAAGATCACAGCCATAAACCCGAGGAGCAGTATGCCATCATCGAACGGGTCTCACCCGGCCCATACCTTGAACTTTTTGCTCGCCGCCATCAGCCAGGTTGGGATGTTTGGGGAAACGAGATTGATAGCGATATCGATATGCCTGGCTTTCCAGTACCGGATTCGCCGGAGACAAGGAGGGGAAATGTGATCTGAGTTTGACGATATGGACAAGGGGTACTAAAGGCAACTTTGCAAATTACTCATATGGGTATAACGGAGGGGGAATGACACTTGATAAACAAAACAATGGAGGCTGCCTTTACATTTTTTCTAGCGGCGATCCTAGTTTATCTAGGCGTCATGCTTCTAATAAAGATTTGGTGGATTCTCGCTCTGATTTTGGGGATCGTCATGGCAATCGTTATAACAACCCGCATCTGGCGATTCAAGCACCGATGGTACGAATAAAAATCAATGTTACCAGATTAAGTTTTAAATACAAGGAGACTAACTGATATGAATAACAATCAAAACGATATAAACGGACAAAAACAACCTGTTCAAGCCAATAATTTAAGTAAAGTAACGGTGGTGCCGGTTTTCAAGAAACCGGTGGATCTCAACAAGCTCGGCCACGCGCTAATATTATTGGCTGCACAAGCGGTGGAAAGAGAATCCACCGACTTAATAGATAATATCGAAAAACCGGAAAGTTCAAGCCTTGAGGGGCCGGATACTGGAGGAGGCCATGAAAAGATCTTATGATAAACTGATCTGGCAAGAAATCATCTGGCCGCGCCCTTTCGACTTCGACGCCGTTCAGGAGTTATTAACCCATTTGGCCGGAGCGCACTTTTCCTCTCCGATCATATGGGAAGTGCGGGGCTCTAGGGGTAAAGTTCACTATTTACTTGGCGTCGAAATGAAAAGCGCCGAGAAATTAAAGGAAATCTTACAGGCTCACGGCAACATTCATATATTAAAAAACGGTCATTTCACTAGAGGAGAGATTTCAACTTGCAAGCAGCTTCAAGTCTCTCACCCCAGCTTATCTCTTAAAACCGATAACGCCTTGGCCGTAGCGCGGGCCTGTCTGGCCGTTTTCGCTCAAACCAAACCCAATGAAGAAATTGTCCTGCAAATAATACTCGGCCCGGCTTGCTCTCCGGCCTCATTACCGAACAACATGCCAGATCCGCATGCCACATGGCTCAATGTTGTTTTAGGCAATGTGGCTCCGGCCTCGCGGGAATGCCGAAACTCAATTAAGGAAAAGGTATCTTATCACGGTTTTTCATGCATCATCCGCTTGGGAGCCAACGGTTATGGCGATGTAGCAAATGCTCGCATTAGAAATTTGCTAAGTGCTCTCAGGATATTGGAATCTTCTGGCGTCAAACTGTATGTTAAACCGGATAAAGATTTATCAATAAATGAAGGTCGGATGCCGTGGCACTTTCCATTGAGGCTTTCGGTCAAAGAATTAGCTAATTTCTTCTTACTGCCATTCGGGGAAGAGGATCTTCCCGGCGCAGCGGGGCTTCATCCCAAACTGTTATTACCTCCTCAATGGTTAAAAAGTATCGATAAGAATACCAGTTGCTGTTTTGCCGAAAGCACTGCTCACGGGAGCGATAGCACAAAAACCCGTTTGTGCATATCCCCACGCGACTCGTTGGAACACACTATTATCCTCGGCCCGACCGGTTCAGGAAAATCGAACGCGATGCTCAGTCTTATTCTGGCTAATATAAATGCCGGAAGAAGCTTGCTGGTAATTGACCCGAAGGCCGATCTGATCAACGACATATTGGCACGTATTCCAGAGGAAAGAGAAAACGACGTCGTCGTAATTGACCCTTCAGACGCCTGCCCGGTCGGCTTCAATCCATTTGCGTTCGCAACGAAACAAAAGCCAGAATTAATCGCCGATGCCATTTTAGCCGTATTCAAAGAAATATTTTCGGATAGCTGGGGCATCCGTACCCAAGACATTTTGTCCGGTGCGCTGCTGACTCTGGCCAAAGTGGATAATGCTTCGCTAATTTTACTCCCGGCACTTTTAACCAATGATCGCTTCCGCCATAAAATCACTAAAAATATTGACGATAAAATCGGACTTGAACCTTTTTGGGCTGCATATGAAGCAATGAAACCGTCCGAAAGAAGTCAAGTTATTGCGCCGGTATTAAATAAGATACGGCAGTTCATTTTGCGACCCGGATTAAGAAATATCTTAGGCCAAACCCATCCAGCTTTTTCATTATCGGATTTGTTTGACAAGCATCGGATAGTGCTCGTGCCACTAAATAAAGGCATTATCGGTTCTGAAAGCGCCCGCTTGCTTGGCTCGCTGATTGTAGGTTTGACCTGGACATTGGCCTTAAATAGGGCCAAGGAACTGCCTTCCCGGCGACATCCAGTCAGTATCTTTATTGATGAACTACAGGATTATTTGAATTTGCCAACCGATTTATCTGATGCGCTAGCCCAAGCCCGAGGTTTGGGTGTCGGCTTGACGCTGGCACACCAATATCGCAGTCAGCTTTCACCAGCAGTCAGAGCCGGAATTGATACCAATGCGCGAAACAAAATCGTTTTCGGATTGAATGGAGGAGATGCCAAGGATATGGCCGAGATGGCTCCCGAGTTAAAACCTATCGATTTTATGTTGTTGCCGCGTTACCAGGTTTACACTTCACTGCAAGTTGACGGGAGAAGCTCAGGCTGGGTGTCCGGGCAAACCTTACCACCGGCTCAGGCTTTTCGGTCGGCGGCAGAAGTAAAAGCAATTAGTATGCAGCGTTATGGTCAGGACTCCAGTCAGGTAAAGAATGAATATCTTGAAACCCTTGGCTACTTTGAAAACGAAACGGTAAGCCATAAGACCAACGCTAGAGAAGCTATTGGCCGAAAAAAGAGAGATTAAATATGGAGTTATTATGCAATCAATTTAAGATGTGGGGCTTGACGAATCGACTGACTCTTCGGGTTGATGAAACTCCTTATAAAGAGGCGATTTACGGGCCGGACATCTATTTAAGGGATATGACTCACCTTGTTTATCCTACGTATAACAAGGGTGTATCCGGCCCCGGGGAGGAAGCTATGAATAAGAATTCAAGGTTATCAAGGCAACAGTTAGAAGCAATAAATAACAGGTTAAGCGATCGGGATAAATCAATCTTAAAATCAATCAATAAATATCGATACCTCACAACCAATCAAATATATCAGCAGCATTTTTCTGGTTCTGATAGCCAGTTAGCCGCTCATCGGGCCGCGAATCGTACATTGATGAAACTAAAAGGATTAGAGCTCATAACCTCGTTAACCCGCCGCATCGGAGGTATAAGAGCCGGTTCGTCTTCATATATTTGGACGCTTGCACCAAAAGGTTATCGTTTGCTAAATATTAACGACACTCCTGATAAAATCCTACCGCGTAAGCGGATGTTTGAACCCTCACTACGATTTCTGGAACATACGCTGGCAATTTCCGAAACTGCTTTGCAATTGACCCAATTTGCCAATAGCCATAACAACATTGAATTATTAAAAGAAGAATTAGAACCGGCTTGTTGGCGATCGTATGTTGGTGACAGCGGTGCTATAAATAATCTCAAGCCCGATTTGTATATCGTGACTTTGTCCAGTGATTATGAAGACCACTGGTTTATTGAAATAGACCTAGCCACTGAGTCACCATCACGAATAATAAATAAATGCCATCAATACTATCGTTACTTTCAAAGCGGCATAGAGCAGAAAAATAATGGTGTTTTTCCGCTGGTGATCTGGGTTGCATTGGATAAAAAACGCGCTGCCAGTTTGAGAAGTAGTATTTCTGAAACATTTGCGGACAACAGTAAAGATATTTTTGCAGTAATTACGCCTGATGAACTTGAAACCTTAATTTGCCAAGGGTTAAGTGCACTTAACAATGTTGACTGTGCTAAAGCGGTGGATAACCCGCCCAATGTGTAGGCAAACGCCCGTATTATCGACTTGAAGAATGATAGAAACAGAGGTAATCTCATGAATGACAATAATATTGAAGGGAGGGAAGATACGATGAATAATACACTCATCAAGCCGAAGGCTGACAATTCTTTCGAAGCCATGCTCACCGGCAGTCTCACTCCGAAAGCTGCCATATCTTACCTGCGTGTTTCTACCACCGATCAAGCCGTTCGGGGAGGAGGTGCTAATGAAGGTTTTTCAATACCAGCTCAGCGCGAAGCTAATAAAAAGAAAGCGGCATCAATTGGGGCTATTATAGTCAAGGAATTTGCTGATCGTGGTGCCTCTGCTAGGTCAGCCGACCGACCAGAACTACAGCGAATGCTTGAATATATCGAGGAAAACAGCAACCATATCGATTACGTCATAGTCCATAAAGTTGACCGTCTGGCACGGAATAGAGGCGATGACGTGGATATTACCAGGGCTCTGCAAAGGGCCGGTGTTACACTGGTATCTACCACGGAAAGCATCGACGAAACGCCTTCCGGCATGCTGCTTCACGGCATAATGAGTTCAATTGCTGAGTTTTATTCACGTAACCTTTCCAACGAAGTAATCAAGGGACTAAGCCAAAAGGCCAAGAACGGCGGGACCAATTATCGCGCTCCGCTTGGTTATAAGAATCAACGCACCGTTGATGAGCTAGGACGGGAGGACAGGTACGTCATAATAGATGAAGAAAGAGCACCTCTTATTACTCTAGCGTTTAAGTATTATGCTACTGGTGACTGGTCACTTAATGCCTTGGCGCAGTATTTGGCCGCTCTCGGGCTTACAAGCCGCGCTACGCCAAAGATTCCATCAAAGCCGATGGATAAAGGCATGTTGAACAAAATCCTGGCCAACCCGTATTACAAAGGGTATGTATATTTCCAAGGCGCACTTTATCCCGGTAAACAAAAACCACTGATCGACGAAAAAACATGGCAACAGGCCCAAGACGTACTGGCGGCTAATACTTGTGGTGAACGTACTCGCAATCATCACCACTTCTTAAAAAGCACTGTGTACTGCGGTCACTGTCATTCAAGATTAATCATTCATAATGCTCGGTCTCATACTGGCGCAATTTATCCCTATTTCGTATGCATAGGCCGAGCACATAAGCAAACGGATTGCACGATGAAAGCAGTCCTCATCGACGATGTCGAACGCGAAATTGAAAAACTCTATGAAAGAACGTCGATATCTACTGAGTTAAAAACTTATCTTGAAACCTGGCTAAATCAATATATAAAGGAAAGGATTGATGAATTCGAAGCCGAGCGAAGCGGTTTAGAGCGTGAAAGGGAAAAACTGGAGCGCAAGCGTGTGAAATTACTCGAAGCCCATTATGCCGATGCAATTCCTCTTGAATTACTAAGAACGGAACAAAATAATATTAACAAGGCACTTTTAGATATTGATGATTTGATTAAATCCCATGATAACCATTATGAGCTTATTACGGATAATCTTAAACTGGCTCTCAATCTGGTTGAAGATTGTGGCCAAGCATATAAGAACGCACCGGATTCCATAAAACGTTCTTTTAATCAGGCAATATTTGAAAAAATCCTAGTCTACTCCAATGATAAAATAGAGCCGGTCTTTGCACCGCCTTTTGATATCATA
>CAYNIX010000014.1:0-7142 GCA_964397535.1 uncultured Candidatus Saccharibacteria bacterium
AGTGCCGTAATAGCGGTTTTGGTTTTGATTTTATTAATGGTGCTGGCAAAATTGTTGAAAAAAAGGAGTTAATTATGCTGGATTCAAAAACTGTCGAAGTACAGAAAAAAAATTTATTATCAGAAAAGAAAAGGCTGGAAGCCAAGATTAAGGAGCTATCACGTTTTCCGGATTATGGGACAAATGAAGATGACAATGCAAAAGAGCTGGCAGATTTTGAAAGTAACATATCATTGGAAGAACAGTTGAAAATATTGCTCGAAAAGGTTAATCGCGCATTGGTTGCCATTGAAAAGGGCACATACGGCAAATGCAAGAAATGTCGTGAAGCTATAGAATCTGGCAGATTGGAGATTATGCCTTATGCCGAACTTTGCATCACTTGCCAAAAAGAAGAAAGCAAAAAACTTGCTTAAAAAAACTTTTTGGTTTCAATATCGAAATATTATTTTGCTTGTTTTGGTTGCTGTTTTTTGTCAGCTAATCGATTCTCTTTTTGTCTACAATTTTGCATATGTCAAAAACGATCGATTTTTATTGGGTATATTTCAAGATAATTCATTGGCAGTTTTGTTGTCATTATTTGGGCTTTTAGTCTGGTTTTTTGTGGCAAGGGTACAAAAAAATATATTGTATGTCTTGATAAGCGGAGCAGTAATTTCAAATATCCTGGATAGAATTATTTGGAATGGAGTTATTGACTACCTAAATTTTTTTAATTTATTTTACTTTAATTTTGCTGATATTATTATTGTCACGGCAATTTCAATAATTATTATACATCTGTTTTTCCCGCGGCTTACTAATCAAAAAAATGTTAAAAATTTGGAAACTACGCGCTAACAAATAGAAAAACCCTGCGGATTGATCTGCAGGGTTTTTCTATATGTTGTGTAAATATACTGATATTTTATTATTTTAGAGATTTAAGCAATTCTTTGAAGGCTTCGGGGTGATTAAGAGCCATATCAGACAAATTTTTACGGTTAATATCAATTTTGCTATCGGCTAGTTTTTTGATTAAAATCGAGTATGTCAATCCTTCAGCCCTGGCAGCTGCATTGATTTTTAGAATCCAAGCAGCGCGCATAGTCCTTTTCCTTACTCTTCGGTCTCGGTAGGAGTATTGGCCGGCTTTTAAGGCTGCCTGTTTGGCTAGTTTAAACACACTTTTACGCCTGCCTTGATATCCTTTGGCAAGCTTAATAAATTTTTTATGCTTGGCTCTTCTAACAGTGCCTCTTTTAACTCTCATATATACTCACTCATCCTTAACGCTGGTCCTCAATCATGGGGAACTGGCGATATACTAATTAATCAATAAATGTTATCGGTTTTATAGATACGGTAAGAGTTTTTTAACCTTTTTAATATCACTCGAAGCCACATCCAGCTTACCCCTTTTACGTGGAGATTTATGTGAGAGTAAGTGGCTTTTAGCCGCTCTTTCACGCATAATTTTTCCCGATCCGGTAACTTTTATGCGTTTGGCAGTTGCTTTATGAGTTTTTAGTTTCGGCATTTTGATCTCCTTCTGTTTTTTTGAATCCGGCTACATTGGCGGTAATAACATTGCCGGTTTTGCGGGGCGGTGATTCATAGCTGATATTGGCGATATCGGCAAATTTATAAAAAATATCTATAGCTTTATCTGCAAATATGTTTTCTCTTCCTCTTAAGCGCATTGATACCTTAACTTTGTGATTCTTCTGCAGAAAATCGGAAAGCTGGCTCGCTTTATAGCTTAAATCGTGATCACCGATTTTTGCCGTGAGTCTTACTTCTTTTAGCTCCGTTTCCTTTTGTTTGGCTCGTTGTTCTTTGGATTTTTTAGACAAATCATATTTGTATTTGCCATAATCCATAATTTTACATATGGGTGGTCTTGCGGTAGGGTTGATTTCCACTAAATCCAAGCCAAATTCCCCGGCCTTTCGCAAGGCTTCTTCTCTGGAGATCACCCCAAGCTGGATGCCGGTCGGATCAACCACGAAAAGTGGAGAAAAACGGATTCTATCGTTAACCCTTATAAATTGATCGTTGTGTTTAATGGCGATTCCTTAAAATCGACTAAAAATATCTTAACTGGACATAATAATAGCAATATTTTTGAATTGAGTCAAGCTTTGTATCGACTTTTGGTCAATCTAAGCATAATTTCTAAAAAAATAATTAATCATAATATGCTAATCAAATATTTTTGGCTACAATCAAACGAATTTTTTCTGCTGTTAGCTCGATATTTTGCGGAGTTTTGGCAATAATTTTATCGCCGCACACCAATGACACCGGTTTTTTTGTAAAAATTCGAATAAATGGAGATTTAAGGTAGGTAATATTTTCTTCGTTGGGGCTATGTTTTTTTCTTGAAAGTAATTTTTCAAAAAAACCGGGATTTCTATCGGAAGTGCTTTCCAATACAATATCCAATTCATCGTCCTGATGTTTTTCAATATCGGTATGAAAGTTTGAAATCAATAGATTTGTAGCCAAGGTAGACAAAGAAACATCTTTTAATTCGAGTTCAACTTGTTGTCGATTTAAAAGATCGAGATAAATATTTGTTAAAAAATGTTTACCGTTTGAAAGGTGGCCTATTCGCAATTCCTTGATCCGGCGATATCTTAGGGCTTCGGCAGCATCTTGCCATTCACGCGTACCTAATAATTCTTTCAGATCCTCGGAAACTGAAAGCGGTAATACTCCGAGTACCTCTTTTCTTCCAACCATTACATTCGAAATAGCATTTACCAAATCATCAGAACCAATGGCTACTATCGTGCTGTAACCTTTATTGATGCCACTTTCGGCTAGGGCTTCTGCGGATTGATTTGGCGTTATATAGGTATATTCTCCGGAGATACCAAGCGATGTCAAGTGGCTTTTAATGGATTCCACCTGATTTTTTCGAATACATCTTTTAATGTCAAAAATATAGTAATACATAAAAAGCACTACCGGATCTTATAATTTGATTCTTATTTTTTAGCCTTATCCCAAAACGATGATTTTAGTGCTTCTTTTTTATCGTCCTTTTTTTCTTCTGTATTTGCCTCCTGCGGGTCGTGTTTAGCCAAGACGGGTTCATTTAAAATCTTTGTTTTCTCCATGACGCATTGGCCGTTAAATATTGCCCCATCTCTGACAATTAATGTCTTGGTTTTAATATCTCCGGAAATCGTACCGGTGGGATCGATTTCGGTTTTTTCCGAAGCTTCTACCGTACCGGTAACCGAACCGGAAACCAGTATTGATTTTGCAATTATCGGCCCGTTGACCGTGGCCGCTTCACCTACTGTGACGTTTTCGTCACTCTTAATTTCACCTTCAACGTGGCCATTTATTAAAATCGAGCCCTTATTATGCAAGTTACCTTTTACTTGCACCTCAACCCCTATTACAGTGTCGGCTTGATGTTCCATCTCCGCTCCTTCTAAGATTATTTAAATTCATTATTATCAACATGGCTTACCGGTATCTAAATTTTTGCAATTAACGCTTTTAAAAAATTTTATTAGTATCATAAGTATATACTAATTAATAAAACATAAAACAGTTACATTGTATCACTATTCTAGCACAATAAATATTATAATTTAAAGTATATTCTCTTTCCTCATTATCCAGAACTGATAATTAACTTTATTTTATAAAGGTGGGCATTGCCTAATCTTGACATAAGTGATATAATGCGATAGATTTTGCAATTTTGTTTCGATTTGTATTTTTATCCATTTATCTTATCTAAAATTTATCTAAAAAAAACTGACAGTGAGTGAAAAAATTACGAAGGGACATATGAACCAGATAAAAATAGTAGGAGCCAGAGAGCATAATTTAAAAAATATCAGCGTAGACATTCCTCGAGACAAGCTGGTAGTTATAACCGGACTCTCCGGTTCGGGCAAGTCGTCACTAGCCTTTGACACTATTTATGCGGAAGGCCAGAGACGCTATGTTGAATCGCTTTCCGCTTATGCCAGGCAATTTTTGGGCGTGATGCAAAAACCGGATGTGGACTATATAGAAGGTCTGTCACCGGCAATCTCTATTGATCAGAAATCCGCTTCTAGAAACCCCCGGTCAACCGTTGGCACTATCACTGAAATATATGATTACTTAAGATTGTTATATGCCAGGATAGGCATTCCTCATTGTCCCAAATGTGGCAAAATTGTAAAGAGACAGTCGATCTCGGAAATTACCCAGTTAGTATTAAAAAATTCAAGTAAAAGCCGCAGGATCGCCATTTTAGCGCCATTGGTCAGTGATCGTAAGGGCGAACACAGACAAATTTTTGAACAAATCAACAGAGGGGGTTTTGCCAGGGTTAGATTGGACGGAGTGATTATGGATTTGGATGAGGCCTCTGTGCAATCATTGGATAAACAAAAAAAACACAGCATTGAAATTGTGATTGACAGGTTGGTAATCAATGCGGATGAAATTGACGAGGATACCAGAAAAAGATTATTTGACTCCATTGAAAAAGCCGCAGAAGTTTCTGACGGGAAAATTATCATCTATGATTTTGAAAAACAGAGTGATAAATTTTACTCTGAAAATTTTGCTTGTGCGGAGTGTGGAATTTCAATTCCGGAGATAGCTCCCAGGATGTTTTCATTTAACTCACCGCATGGGGCCTGCCAATACTGCCAAGGTTTGGGTCATGTTAAGGAAATCGATCCCAAATTGGTAATTCCCAATGTTAAGTTGTCCGTTTTGGAAGGCGCCATCAGGCCTTGGGTCAGAAATACCTCAAACTCTCCTTGGTATTTCGCCATATTGGAGGTGGCGGCAAAAAATCATAAAATTAATCTGGAAATACCGATTAAAGAACTCGATAAAGACGCTTTAAGAATTATTTTATATGGCACTGGCGACGAATTGTTAAATATTAGAGGACATATTACTAAGTATGAGGGTGTCATACCTAATATGCTAAGACGATATAAAGAGACCGAATCCGATTATATTAGGCGGGAAATTGAAAAATATATGATGGTAAAAGTATGTCCGTCTTGTCATGGTGGCAGATTACGGTCGGAGGCATTGGGAATCAAAGTAGGTGGGAGAAATATTGTGGAAGTATCAGCTATGACAGTGTCCTCATTACTCGATTTTTTTGAGAAATTGGGAAGCAAACTCGGGCAGTCTGAAATGATCATTGCGAAACAAATAATTAAAGAAATTTCTGAAAGACTAAGGTTTTTGCTAGATGTCGGATTGTCATACTTAACAATTGATCGAAACGCTGCCACTTTAGCGGGGGGAGAAGCCCAGAGAATCAGACTTGCGACCCAGATTGGCTCCGGTTTGATGGGGGTTTTGTATATACTTGATGAGCCATCTATTGGTTTGCATCAACGTGATAATGGCAGATTGCTTGAAACCTTAAAAAGATTAAGGAATTTGGGCAATTCCGTAATTGTTGTTGAGCATGACGAAGAGACCATGCGCGAGGCGGATTATTTGATTGATATCGGCCCCGGGGCGGGAGAACACGGAGGCAAGGTCATCTGCCAGGGGACGCCGAAAGAGGTCCAAAATAGTGATTGTTCGCTGACTGCCGATTATTTAGCCGGAAGAAAAAAGATCGCATTACCAAAAATACGTAGGATGGGAAACGGTCAAAATCTTGAAATTAAGGGAGCCAAAGAACACAATTTAAAAAATATCGACGTCAGTATCCCCCTAAATACTTTTGTTTGTGTCACCGGAGTCTCCGGATCAGGTAAATCAACGCTAGTAAATGATATTTTGGCTAAATCATTAGCAAAATTATATCATCGGGCAGAAGCTATCCCCGGAGAACATATGGAGATTGCCGGAACAAAGCATCTGAATAAAATTATAAATATTGATCAATCGCCCATCGGTAAATCACCACGCTCCAATCCCGCTACATATACCGGCGCCTTTACCCCGATTAGAGAGCTCTTTGCTTCTACCGGTGAGGCCAGGATGAGGGGTTACAAAGCCGGAAGATTTTCTTTTAATGTCAAAGGCGGAAGATGCGAAAAATGCCGCGGCGATGGAGTCTTAAAAATCGAAATGCATTTCCTGCCAGATGTTTATATTACTTGTGAGGAGTGTAAGGGCAAGCGCTATAATCGCGAAGCACTGGAAGTCCATTATCGGGGCAAATCGATCTCAGACGTTTTGGATATGACCGTTGAAGAAGCTTGCGAATTTTTCAAAAATATTCCGTCAATTTATTCAAAACTAAATGTGCTAAACGAAGTTGGTTTGGGCTATATTCACCTTGGCCAACCGGCCACAACCTTATCGGGTGGTGAAGCTCAAAGAATAAAGCTTGCCAGCGAATTATCCCGCCGCTCTACGGGCGCCACCCTTTATGTGCTTGATGAGCCGACTACCGGACTTCATTTTGAGGATGTTAAAAAACTACTTATAGTATTAAATTCTTTAGTTGATAAAGGCAACACGGTTTTGGTCATCGAGCACAATCTTGATGTGATTAAGTCGGCCGATCATTTGATCGACATTGGCCCGGAGGGGGGCGACAAGGGTGGTGAAATCATTGCCGAAGGCACTCCGGAAAGTGTGTCCAAAATCGCCAAATCATATACTGGACAGTATTTGAAAAAAATATTAAAGTAAATGCCAAATTTCTAATTATAAATTTCAAGTAAAATTCTAATTCCCCAATATCAAATGCAAAAAACCGGTCCAAAGCTCTTGGCCGGTTTTTGTTTGTGCATAAAGTGTTCGACTTTTGTTCGGTCATGTAGTAAAATCAAAATGTAAATATCAAAGATCAAAATAGCAAATAAAAATATAAACAACATCCAAAAAAATTATTCACTAAACCGTCTTACGGGTGGGCATGGAATTTCAGTGTTCTTTTTGTGGAGTAAAATCTGTGGAGGTTGCATTCAATATGATCAATTTAGCCCCAAAACCAGCCAGCTACCTGCTTACCATGTTATTTGTACTTTAGTGCAGCCATTTGTAATTCGTAGGAATCCAAAAATAAAACCTTGAATTATTTAATCAATATTTTAAAAATGCCTGAATTTGATTTTAGAAATAAGCCAAGGGATTATAGCGCACATTATTTTACTATTTGTACTTTAGTGCAGCCATTTGTAATTCGTAGGAATCCAAAAATAAAACCT
>CAYNIX010000014.1:7242-12089 GCA_964397535.1 uncultured Candidatus Saccharibacteria bacterium
TGAATTATTTAATCAATATTTTAAAAATGCCTGAATTTGATTTTAGAAATAAGCCGAGGGATTATAGCGTTTTATTTTTGGATATGAACGCTTATTTTGCTTCGGTAGAACAGCAAGTCCAGCCGACATTGCGCGGCAAGCCGATAGGTATTACGCCCTACACCGGCTCTACCGGCTGTATTATCGCTCGCTCTTACGAAGCCAAAGATTGGGGAGTGGGTGTGGGGGATACCGTAGGTAGTGCCCGTAAAAAGTGCCCCAAAATTATCATCATCGAGGCTAGGCCCGCACTTTATCAGCTTTATCACAAAGAGATACTGAAATTACTGCAGTCAAAAGCTCCTTCGGTGATGCCTCTTTCTATCGACGAATTCATAATCAGGCTTTCCGGCCGCGATCAAAGCAAGTCCGGGTCATTGCAATTGGCTAAAGATATCAAGTACGGCTTAAAAAATATGGCTGACTTTATGACCGCATCTATCGGCATCGGCCCAAACTATTTTTTGGCTAAAGTGGCAGGGGAGAGCAGAAAACCTGATGGTATGAGCATGATCGAGTTAAAAAATTTACATCAATTTTATAAAAATTTAAAACTCCGCGATATCCCCGGCATTAATTTTCGTATGGAAAGGCGGTTGGCGGAACGCAAAATTTATAGCGCTTACGATTTTTTTTGTAAAAATTTAGTCGAAATGTCTCAAACCTTAAAATTTCCCGGCAAGGTTTGGTACTATCGCTTAAGAGGATACGAGGTGGATGACTTTGTAATAAAAAATAAAACAGTGGGCCATTCCCATGTGTTGGCACCGGAGCTGCGCACGCCGGATAAGACTCTTGCGGTACTTGAAAAGTTGGCCCTGAAAGTGGCCTATCGGCTACGTCGTGAGTGTCTTTGGGCCCAAGGTGTCAGTATAACCGTAGGTTTTTTGCAAGGAGGGGGTTATTCCAATTATAAACATTGTCGGCTTTTTAACGACAGCGCCAGCATAATCAGGGAAATACGTACTCTTTATAAAAAATGTCCCATAGACAAAAATCCTTTATATGCGGCCGTACATACTTTCGATCTGGTTCATACCAAAAATAAGCAGATTTCCATACTGCCGGAGATCGAAAAATCAAGAAAACTATCCGAAGCTCTGGACAATATTAATGACGAGTATGGTGCTGCTACCGTTTATTATGCCTCTACGCATAATGGCCGCGAAGCGGCACCGGATAGAATTCCCTTTGGCATACCCAGATATGATATCCGCCATTAGGCTAATAAATTAAAAATAAAAGATATGGAAAGCAATAAACTAAAAAAAGTAATGTCAAGCAATATATTTTTAAATTGATCTTGGATAAGTTTATGGTTTGTGCTAGCATATTATTGATGACAATTAAATAGATATGGGGAGTATTATGATTTCAAATGTAGGCAAATGGTCATTTTTAGCCGGTTTGGTACTGGCGGTGGCAGCGGGTTTTTTCGATATACCTTATGCCTTAACAATTTTAGCCGTAATCGGTTTGATTGTAGGTTTTATTAATATCAAGCAGAAAAAATCTCAAGAATATCTGGTGGCAGTAATTGCCCTTTTGATTATCGGTTCGGCAACAATACAAGCTTTTTCGGCACTTGACAGCCTTTATGGACTATATACCTCTATTCTTACCAATATGATTGCTTTTGTAGCCGCAAGCGGTATTGTGGTTGCCATTAAAGAAGTACTTGTGGTTAACAAGTTTAACGAGATTGAAAAAGATATCGAGAAGATGGCTAAATAGCTAGGACAGAAGTCAGAATACAGCCCAGAAGGGGTGCCTGTGGAAAAACAGAATTAAGGATTCAGTTAGGATTATGAATCCGGGTTTTGAACTAGAAAAAAAGTATATATCACTCGGCTATAATTATATAGCCGGAGTGGACGAGGTCGGGCGGGGTGCACTTGCCGGACCTCTTTTAGCTTGTGCGGTTATAATTGATCAAACCAATCTCAATAAATTGTCAGAGGTAAACGATTCCAAAAAATTGCCTGCCTCAAAGAGGAAAAATTTAGCTGAAATTATTAAATTAAATTGTCGTGATTTTGCTATTGGCAAAGTGGAAGCGGGAGAAATTGATAAAATGGGCATTGGACCCGCAAATATTTTAGCATTCAGTCGAGCGCTACAGGGCCTTGCAAGCGTTGATTTTGCGTTAATTGATGGGCGCCAATTCAGAGGATTTGATTATAAATATCATTGCGAGATAAAGGGGGATAGTAAGTCGATCTCCATAGCCGCCGCCTCAATTGTGGCAAAGGTAGAAAGGGACTTATTGATGTCTAATTTGATGGAGGATGATATTTATGGTTTTGCAAGACATGCAGGCTATGGAACAGCGAATCATTTTAATCAGATAAAGCTACACGGACCAAGCATGCACCACAGGAGGAGTTTTTTGAGAAAATTCATGAGAAAGTTTGACAAATACATAATTATGTAATATAATAATATTGCTCTCAAGTAAATTAGATGGCTACTCCCGCTGCTAGACAGCGGTGAGAGGAAAGTCCGAGCACCATAGAGCAAGGACGCTCGTGAAAATGAGCGGGGTGAAAGCTTCGAGCACAGAGCAACAGAAAAGATACCGCCCGATGCGGAGCATCGGGGCCTTAACAACAAAACAGAGAAACAGAATAACAGAGAAACAATAGGTAAATTCCTAATTGTTCTTTAGTTTTATGTCTTTTTGTTGCCTTGTTATCGTCCCGCTGCTTTGCAGCGGGTAAGGGTGAAATCGTAGGGTAAGAGCCTACGCGTTCGTATGGCGACATACGTCTGTGGTAATCCTCGTCCGGTGCAAGTGGAGCGGACCCTGGTACAACAACTTCTGCTCGAAGGTTGTATGGGGACTTCACGCTTAGATAGATTGTCATCACCGATGCGGAGCATCGGGACTTTAACCAAAAAACCGAATAACTGAAAAACTAAAAAACAATTAGTAATTCTATTTGTTATCAAGTTCTTTAGTTCTTATGTTTATATGTTATGGTCCCGCTGCTACGCAGCGGATACAGAACTCGGCTTATTATTTGCTTGTAGGATAAACACCCTAGTATATACTGGGGTGTTTTGTTTTTGACAATGAATTATTTGTTTGCTATGGTATGGCCAAGATGAAAAAAGTTTTTTCACGCAAACACAAAATTGGCACCCCAAAACGATGCTTATTTGTGTGTGATGTGAAATAAGGAAGACCCCTAAGGGGTCTTTTTTGAACCGAAAAGGGGCAAACAGCATGGCTTACGGTTTTGTAGAAGTGCCGAGCGTCATCACCCCCTACGATTTACTGAAGGGCCATCAAGACTCTTTGGGGAATACGGAGTTGGGAATGCTGGCTCGGGCCTGGCACATCCCCGTGTCGCATCATCATGGTAAACTTAGGCAGTCCGGCGATAACTTCTCAACTCATGCTTTGTCGACGTCGAAAATCGTAGCGGCATGGGGAGGGAGTTTACTCGACCAAATCATCGCGGTTCTTCACGACGAATTCGAAGACAACGAAGAGGGAGTTGTGGCAAAAACCAAAAACGAGATTATGCGGCACTATCCCGACCCCATGAATTACGAGATTATCTGCGGGGTAGAGGCGCTGACAAAGCCCAAACTTGATGGCTTCTCTCAAAACGAGCTGTGGCAAATGTATCGCCAAAAAATGTGGCAATACAATCTGGAGTACCCGACGTTGATAGCCATCAAGATGTCTGACCGCCTCCACAACTTGGAGACGGTAGCAGCCTTTCCGGATGTGAGACGGCAGATATACCTCAATGAAACCCTGCAGGATCTGCTGCCGCTATGTGACGAGGCTTTTACGTGGATAACCTCGCACCACAAAAAACTGACCGGAATTTATCGTGGCCTTACAGACCAGCTGAGAGATACCGCAGTTGAAAAACTGCGTGAGCTCGAGCTATCCCAAGCGTCTTCCTCCGCCAATAGGATCGACCGTGGTTTCGACTAGTTGACACCAGCCTTAACCCGAACGCCCCACCCCCTGGGGCGTTTGAAGTTTTACCAAAATTAAAGTCGCCACCGTAGTTTGCGGTAGCGACTCCAGTGCTATACCGGTCGGTCGAGACGGTAGGCAAGACAATCGTACAACACACCATCTTCTTCGTAGCCTTCTTTCACAGTCTCGTGAAAACGGAACCCGAGCTTTTCGAGGACTCTTTGACTGGCTGCGTTTTGTTCCAGAACTACCGCTCCAATTCTGCTAAACCCCTCATGTTTGAAGCAGTAGTTAACAACTGTTCTGGCGGCGGCAGTGGCGATGCCAAGTCCTCGTCTTGAGGGAACTATGGCATAGTAGAGATAGCCATACTTCATGTTTGTGAACTTGCTTTGGTATATCTGCCAAATACCTACGATGCCGACAAAAACATCGTCAGCATAGATCCACCCCGCTATTCGAGACATATCGTTTTCGGCTCTCTTGACTAAATCTGTGTAGCTAGAAAGGTCTTGCGGCGGTGGCCCAGCCATGAAATCCGGGTGGAGTGAAGGCTCTTGAAGAAGCCGGAGCGCTGGTTCAGCATTCTTTGGTTCCGGTGCTCTGATCGCAACTTTCATCCCGTTGATGCTTTCGCACTTCAATTCCACGTACATTTTAGGCCTCCTGTCAGCCGTTTTTGCGTTTACTCGTGGGTAACGCTCGGTATCGTAGAGTAGATATTTCACCGGTAAGATATTTTAGCAAATCTAACACAGAAAGTAAACCATCGCTAAATATCGAATGCATATCTAAGACATATTAAAGTAATGTGTAGGACCAGATACATCGTGGACACTTGTCATTTTAAATGATAAGATGACTG
>CAYNIX010000015.1:0-9256 GCA_964397535.1 uncultured Candidatus Saccharibacteria bacterium
GTATTTTAAGAGTAACTTTGAAAAAGAACTGTCCGCGATGTATTGAACCAGTCCATATACTGTATATCAAACTATTGTTAATTATGCAATCTTGTGTTATAAATATTAAGTATTAATTAATTTATCTCGCCAATGGCGGGGAATTCACACGCTCTTCTCATCCGTCTTGTTAAATAACAAGCCGAGATAAAATCCTTGTCCCAACTTCACGGGATAACTGTAGAGCGGAGGTATTAAGAAAGGATAAAAATGGTAACACTACCTACGCTTCGACAGATGATCGAAGCAGGTGTTCATTTTGGACACAAAACATCACGTTGGGATCCGCGCATGAAGAAATTTATCTTTACTGCTAAAGCCGGCGTGCATGTTATAAATCTGGAAAAGACACGTGAAGAGCTTGCTAAGGCGTGCGATTTTTTGGCTCAAATGGCCAAAATCGATAAAAATATCGTCTTTGTGGGTACAAAAAAGCAAGCGCAAGAAATTGTTAAAAAAGCTGCAAATTCATGTAGTTGCCCTTCCATTACCGAGCGTTGGCTTGGAGGAACACTTACTAATTTCAACGTAATTTTAAGGGCTGTCAAAAATTTAGAGAGAATGCGCATAACTATTAACAGCCCTGAATTTGAGCAGATGCGCAAACGTGACAAAGTAAAAATGCAGAAAGAAGCCGAGAAAAGCGAGAGGTTGGTGGGTGGTTTGGTTGGCCTTAAAAACAAGCCCGATGCACTGATATTGATTGGTGCGCACGATGAAAAAAATGCCGTCAAAGAAGCCCAAAAACTTGGTATACCGACTGTGGCGCTTGTCGATACCAATGCCAACCCCATAGAGATAACTTACCCCATTCCGGCTAATGACGATGCCACTAAATCCATTTCGCTTTTTGCCGATTTATTTGCTAAAGTAATAAGAGAAAGTAAGGCGACTAAAGTTGCAAATCCTAAATCCTAATATCTAAATTCTAAATCATAATTTTTCCGCACTTTGCGGGACCCCGCCAGAGGCGGTGGCTAAATAATCTGTAGGTGTATATGATAAAAGCAAGCGATATAGCAAAATTAAGAGAAAAAACCGGCCTTGGTATGATGGAATGCAAAAAGGCTTTGACCGAAGCGGGGGGTGACGAGACAAAGGCGCTACAAATATTAAAGAAAAAGGGTGCAGCTAAGGCTGCTTCCAAGGCGGAACGCGTTACCAGATCCGGACTCATTGAGGCGTACGTCCACAATGGCAAAATCGGAGTTTTGGTTGAGGTTTTAACCGAAACTGATTTTGTAGCTAAAAACAAAGATTTTACGGATTTTGTCCATGATATTGCTCTGCATATTGCGGCAAGCTCCCCGAAATATGTTGCCAGGCAAGATGTGCCGGAAGCCGAATTAAAAAAGGAAAAAGAAGAACTATCAAGCCAGGATGATTTAAAGGGCAAGCCCGGCGATATTGTTGAAAAAATTGTTGAAGGCAGATTAAATAAATATTTTCAAGAAGTTTGTTTATTGGAACAGCCTTTTATTAAAGATCCTGACAAAACCATAAATGAGCTTTTGACCGAACTGATTGCCAAAATAGGTGAAAAAATTGTCATATCAAAATTTATGAGATATCAGCTGGGGTGTTAATGCCGATTTGCCGATAATTTTTTTGCACTGAATAATAAAAATTTTGCTGATAATAGTAGATAATAAAGTGTTTTTGATTGAAATAATAATCTATAAATAATAGGTAGGGGCTTTACGGAGGATAAAATGGATAAAATTATCAAAGATGCTGAAAACAACATGAGTGAAGCGCTAAGCCACCTCGAAGAAGATCTCAAAAAAATCAGAACCGGCCGCGCTCATACTTCACTGGTTGAGGATATCAAAGTAAATTATTATGGCAGTAATTTGTCAATGCGAGAGGTTGCGACTTTGAGTGCTCCGGAACCGGGCTTAATTCAAATAAAACCATTTGATAGGAGCGCCATTAATGATATAGAACTGGCCATTAAGAATTCCGATTTAGGTATAAATCCCATCAATGACGGCACCTTTGTTCGTATTTCTTTGCCTCCGCTAACCGAGGAGCGACGCTCGGATCTGGCTCGTCAGGTGAAAAAAACCGGTGAAAATGCCAAGGTAATGCTGCGAACCATCCGCGGTGAGGCTTGGGAGACGGTGCAAAAAATGGTTAAAAACTCCGAACTTACCGAGGACGACAAATACAGCGGAGAAAAAAAGCTTAATGATCTGATAGAAAAAATGAACGCAAGGACCGATCAAATGGTTGCTGATAAAGAAAAGGAAGTGATGTCGCTTTAAGAATAAACTTGGCTAATATAAGTAATTCAATTATTAACAAGAATTATGCGAAACGAAAGAGATCACACTTTGGTATGATGGTATATAAAATAATACCATTGTCTCAACAATCCGGGCTGGGATCTATTGCATAAGTTTTTAATTAAGAAGGATGATAATGATTTTAACTATTATAACTTTTGTCATCATTCTGTCGCTATTGGTTTTTGTACATGAGTTTGGACATTTTATTGTAGCCAAAAAGACCGGCATTAAAGTGCTTGAATTCGCTTTTGGTTTCCCCCCACGAATTTGGAGCAAAAAAGTCGGGGAAACAACCTATGCTATCAATGCCTTTCCTATTGGAGGATATGTGAAGATGCTCGGGGAGGTAGAAAAGAGTTCGCACCCCAGAGCTTTTGAAAATCAATCAAGAGGAGTAAGATTTTCGGTTTCTATTGCCGGCGTGGTAATGAATTTGTTTCTTGCCTGGTTTATTTTAAGTTTAGGCTTTGTTATCGGTATGTCGCCGGTTGTTTCCGATTATCGTACTATCCCAGGAAAAGTAGTCAAATCGGAAATAATTATTGCCGAAGTACAGAGTGGTAGCGCGGCCGAATCTGCCGGATTAAAACAGATGGATGTTTTAAACTCTGCTGATTTAAATGGCAAAACCATCAAATTCGGTTCGGTAGAGGCCTTATCCGATTTTACTAAAGCCAACAAAGGCCAAAAGATATTAATAAATTATAGCCGCAGCGGAGAAGATCTTCAAAGCGAGTTAACTTTAAGCCAGGATGCTCAAGCCCCGCTGGGTATCGTTGGAGTCAACAATGCCATAGTCAGGGTTCCTTGGTACAGGGCACCGTACGTCGCACTTCGCGAGACTTACAAGATAACCGAATATACGGCGATATTTTTGAAAGATTTTGTGGCCAAATTGGTAACTCGCGGTGAATATTCCGATCAGGTTGGCGGACCGGTACAGATATACATGGCAACCGGAACTGTTGTAAAAATCGGCATTATGGCAGTTTTGCAATTTGTGGCAATTTTATCCATCAATCTGGCAATTATTAATATATTACCTTTACCTGCACTCGACGGAGGAAGGATATTTTTTATTCTGAGCGAGGCGATCGCTCGCCGTAGGCTAATAAAGGAACATGTCGAAAATATTATTCACAGCATTGGATTTGCTTTATTGATTTTATTGATCGCTCTTGTGACATATAAAGATATTGCCAAATTAATTTCAAAATAAGTTGAGGTAAAAATGGCACTTGAGGGTAAAATTTGTTCTCGAAAAGAGGATTATTCCCAGTGGTACCTGGACGTTATAAAAGCGGCTGATTTGGCCGATTATGCTCCGGTAAAAGGTTGCATGGTAATAAAACCGGCGGGTTATGCAATTTGGGAAAATATCCAAAATGTTTTAAATAAAAAGTTTAAAGAAACCGGCGTTAAAAATGCCTATTTTCCTCTGCTTATCCCGGAAAGCTTTTTAAAAAAAGAGGCAGAGCATGTGGAGGGTTTTGCCCCGGAATGTGCAGTTGTTTGCGAGGCTGGGGGCAAAAAATTAGAAGAACCATATGTTATAAGGCCGACTTCGGAGACTGTAATTTATGATATGTTTGCAAAATGGATCTCTTCATACAGGGACTTACCGCTTCTTGTCAACCAGTGGGCAAATATTGTGCGATGGGAAATGAGAACGAGGCTTTTTTTACGCACTTCCGAATTTTTGTGGCAAGAGGGGCATACCGCTCACGCCACTGAAGATGAAGCAAAACAGAGAGCTCTACAGATGAATAAAGTATACGAAGACTTTGCTAAAGAATATTTGGCTTTGCCGGTGATCGCCGGCGAAAAGACTGAAAGCGAACGTTTTGCCGGAGCCTCAAATACTTATTGCATAGAAGCAATGATGCAAGACGGCAAGGCTCTTCAAGCCGGCACTTCTCATTTGTTACTTGAGAGCTTTACCTCATCATTCGGTGTCAAATTCCTAGATAAAGATGGCAGTGAGAAAAATGTTAGAGCTTCGAGCTGGGGTGTATCAACGCGCTTGATCGGCGGATTGATAATGGCGCATAGCGATGATAAAGGTTTAATATTACCGCCTAAAATTGCACCTATTCAAGTAAAAATAATTGAAATTGGCAAAGAGGGTGGTAACACTGAGAAAATCAGAGCTTATGCCAACAAAATAAAAGAGGAACTTGAAAAAAATTATATCAGCTGCGAGATCGACACCAGGGATTTACGCCCCGGCCCCAAATTTTTTGAGTGGGAGCAAAGTGGCATCCCGCTTCGGTTAGATTTGGGTGAAGAGGAATTGAATACCAACAGAGCGGTTTTGGTCAGGCGCGACAGCGGGGAAAAGACAACTATTGATGAATCGCAAATTATCAATATGTGTAAACTCAAGTTGGATGAAATCCAAAACGCCATGTACAATAAGGCCGAAAAATTTTTGAAAGATAGAAGCAAATACGTTGAGACCTACGAAGAGCTGAAATCCCAAATCGAAGGGGGTTTTGCCTGGGCGTACTGGTGCGGTGATAAAAATTGCGAACAGCAAGTGAGCGAACAAACCAAAGCCACCATTAGATGTATTCCAAATGAAAACAATGAAGACAAAGGCAATTGTGTCTATTGCAATAAAGAGAATTGTAAGAAAGTGGTATTTGCCAGATCGTACTAATTGTGCCATGATAACTTTTATATGGCAGAAGTTTCATTTAAACCTGATTTTAGTACTATAAGTACATCTTTTGGAGTCTACCAATTTATGTCCGGTTCCGGGACTATTTTGTATATTGGGAAAGCGAAAAATTTACGGCACCGGATAAAATCCTATTATTTTCGCGACCATGGCAGGGGGCCAAGAATCGACCTGATGCTGGAAGCTGCGCGCGAGTTAAAAGTCATCGAAACAGGCAGTGAAATTGAAGCAATTTTGCTTGAAGCTGAATTGATAAAAAAAATCAAACCTCGTTTCAATATTTCCCTTAAAGATGACAAATCGTTTTTAATAGTGGAATTTACTAAAGACAAATATCCGCGCTTGGATTTAATCAGACTAAAGGAAAAAGAAGTAAGGGCAAAAAACATGCGCGGAGTTTTTGGACCCTATCCCTCGGGTGATCTCTTGAAAAAATCTCTAAGATTTTTACGAAAGATTTTTCCGTATCGGGATTGTTCGGATCGTAAATTTAGCAGATATCAAAAACTAAAACATCCCTGTCTTTATGGCGATTTGAATTTGTGTCTTGGTCCTTGCGCGCGTCAAGTTTCAAAAGAGGATTATAATAAACAACTCGGCTATTTGAAAGATTTTTTAAGGGGCAAAAAAAGTACAATTTTACGGCATTTGGAAAAAGAAATGGCCTCTTCGTCTAAAGCGCAAAAATTTGAACAAGCGGCAGAGACACGCAACAAAATTTATGCTTTAAATCATCTTCGGGAAGTGGCTATCGGAATTCGAGATGATAGCTTCGAAAGCTCAAAAATAATATTTAACCGTATCGAGTGTTTTGATATTTCAAACATCTTGGGGCATTACTCGGTGGGGGCAATGTCTGTGATCCAGAGCGGTCAAAAAGCACCCGACCAATATCGTAAATTCAAAATAAAATATATAAAAAGTGCCAATGATGTGGCTATGATTAGCGAGGTCTTATTTCGCCGATTTAGAAATAGTTGGCCGATGCCGGATTTATTGGTGGTGGATGGGGGTTTGCCGCAGCTGAATTCCGCGATTGAGGTGGCTAAGAGATTAAATTTAAAAATTCCCATTATTTCTATTGCCAAGGGCAAAAAACGTGATAAAAATGAGTTTCATTATTCAAATCCGGATTTGGCAAAATATATAAAAATGACTCCCTCAGCCGTAAAAGACATAGTAACCGCTCGGGATGAAGCTCATCGATTTGCCATAAGTTATTATCGCTTGCTTCACAGCAAGGGAATGTTTGGTGCCGATAAAAGCCATAAAATGTAATTGTTAAGATCATAATTTGCTTAAATGACAAAATTAAGCAACACAATCTTATTGAATTTCAAGGCACCACCAAACGTACATAATCACCCAAACTGGGAAAAGCGGAGTCATTCATTGGACTACGCGGATAAAACGGAAATGCGATGCAGATAATTTAAAAACCATCTTGTAATATCTCTTAACCAAATCAGCGAGTCTAACTCCAGTTGTATTTAGAGGTAGCACTGGTATTGATTAAATAAATTGGATATAATCAAACTATAATAAGTTTTTCAGGGGATCATTGATGAGACGACCGATGGTGGTTGCCAATTGGAAGATGAACACCAGGGCGAGTGACGCCTATATTTTAGCGACTACAATACGCAATGCTGTAGCTCCGATTGAGGGGGTTGAGGTGGTGATATGTCCGCCCTCTATTTGGTTATCGGAGGTATCTGAAATCGTAAAAAAAGACGGTAAAGTCAATGTGGGTGCCCAAAATATGTTTTTCGAAGCGGAGGGAGCTTATACCGGCGAGATTTCTCCATTGATGATTGTCGATATTGCCAAATATGTTATTTTGGGACACTCGGAGAGGCGAAATTATTTTCATGAGAATGATCTTTTTGTAAACGAAAAGGTTAAAGCTGCAATTAAATACGGCCTGGTACCGATAATTTGTGTTGGGGAGAAAAATCAAAGTTCGCCAATTAATGATGCCGCAGACCAGCTTGAGATTGCGCTTGAGCACATTCCCAAACATCGATATCGAGACATTGTAGTTGCCTACGAACCGGTTTGGGCGATTGGCGGTACAAAAACCGCATCAATTGAACATATCGTAAAAGCCATGGTAAAAATCAGAGAAATTATCGGTCGGGATTCACCAATTTTATATGGTGGTAGCGTTAATACGGATCAAATCGGCGAGTTGGCAAAGCGGCCGGAAATTGATGGTGTGCTCGTAGGGAGTGCCTCGATACGAGCAGCCAGTTTTATAAAGATTTGCACCGAATGGGCCCACGGTAAGAGCTTTAAGGTCGGATCTATAAATTTATAAAAATATACTCACTTCAGTTTTATAATTTTTAGTTTTAAATTAAAATGCTTTGGAGGGGTTGTTATGATCAATGTAGCAATAAATGGTTTCGGCAGGATTGGGCGCGCCGCCGCTAAAATAGTGCTGGATAACCCAAACATGAAGTTGGCGGCAATCAACGATTTGGGTGAAGTCAAAACTTTAGCGCACTTGTTAAAATATGATTCGTGTTATGGAATATATCATAAAGAAGTTGGATGGTCTGACAATGAGTTGATAGTTAATACTCAAAGAATCCAATTTTTTAGCGAAAAAGATCCCGGGGCATTACCATGGAAAGAGCTTGGAATAGATGTAGTAATCGAATCGACCGGAATTTTTTTAACACATGAAAAAGCCAAACCTCATCTAGATGCCGGAGCAAGGAAAGTTGTGTTATCGGCACCACCCAAAGACGACTCTGTTCCCACCTATTTAATTGGAGTAAATGCCAAAAAGTATCAAGGCGAACCAGTAGTTTCCAATGCCTCTTGTACTACAAACTGCATTGGGCCGATCATGTATGTTTTAGAGCAAAAATTCGGTATAGAAAAGTCACTTATGACAACAGTTCATTCTTATACCGCTGATCAAGTTTTGGTTGACGGGCCGCACAAAGACTTTCGTCGCGCCAGAGCCGCGGCTTTGAATATTGTGCCAACTTCAACCGGAGCTGCAAAAGCTTTGGGAGTAGTATTGCCCAAAGTGGAGGGCAAGTTTGATGGATTGGCGATTCGCGTTCCGACCCCGGTGGTTTCGCTATCCGATATTACCGCCCTGCTTAAAACTAAAACTTCCATTGAAGAGATCAATTCGGCCTTTGAAGAAGCGGCTGAGAGGGAACTAAACGGCATCATGGTCGCCTCGGATGAACCGCTGGTTTCGATGGATTTAAAGCAGAACCCTGCTTCAACCATTGTCGATCTAGGTCTTACCAATGTTATTGGAGGAGACCTGGTAAAAGTGATCGGTTGGTATGATAATGAATGGGGATATTCTTGTCGTTTAGTTGATTTAGTCGAGTTGGTTGCTACAAAATAGTGGCAGTAATTACTACATAGACTTATCAATATCGGCTCAAATATATCATTAGGGCTTATTATATTGAGTATCAAGTATAAAGTATAATGTATTAAGCATAAAAATTTGGGAGAGTTGCGATTATATATGAAAGTTAATAGCTAATAGTCCACCTTTTTTCCATTTTCAAATATGCTTCTTACAAAAAACAATTACCCACACACAAAGATGCATAATAATTGATACAGATTAAAGTATTTGAGTTTTTGCCTAAATATTTAGTTTACATTTTTTGGTTATAGGTTTAACAAATGTGTTTAGCAATTCCGGGAAAGATTAAAAAAATTGAAGGCAGTTCGGCGTATTTTAATTACCAAGGTCACGAGTCTACGGCTGATGTTTCGCTGGTTTTTAAACCCAAAATTGGAGATTGGATTTTGATGCATGATGGAAGGGCGATGTCAAAAATTTCCGAAGAGGAAGCCAAGGAAAACCTAAATTTTATTAAGCTCCAAGAAGAAGAAATTAAATCAGACCACACTCATCATCATTGATATTTTTTTTGAACGGTGAACAAATTAGCATTAATACTTAATCTGTGTTCGAAGCAGACAAGCATAGGGTAATTGCTGGATAAATTTATAAATTCAAGTCAGCATAAATTAAATAAATAATTTTAAAAATACTAATATGAGACGGCCGTCTTACGTTAGTATTTTTATATTTAGATATAGGGCAACAATTTACATTAGTATATTCTTTGCTAGATTCTGCTGGGGTTTTCAAGCAACTAGTATTAATGAGTGGCGCAGGTAATGCAGGGGTCGTAACCGCGAATAAGCATTTCTATCAAATGATCTATTTCTTCTCTGTTTTTTCCTTCAA
>CAYNIX010000015.1:9356-11496 GCA_964397535.1 uncultured Candidatus Saccharibacteria bacterium
CCGCGAATAAGCATTTCTATCAAATGATCTATTTCTTCTCTGTTTTTTCCTTCAAATATAGGTGATAATTTTTTCATATCAAATTCCATGGCTGGAAGATTCTGCACTGTAGGAGTGATAATATCAGCAGCGGTAATATATCCGTCTTTATCAGTCTCATAATGATGGAATAATGTACCGCGAGGGGCTTCGCAAGCGCTGGTGCCGCGGCCGGGTCTTTTTTGGCCGATGACATCTTCTTGCACGATACCGCTTTTTTTAATTTCTTGGCAAATATTTAATGCCAATTTTACAAAATAGTAATTCTCGATAGCCTGTGCAATGATATTATAAAAAGGGTTATCAAAGCTTTGAGCGATACCCAAATTATCGAGTTCTTCTTTAAATAATTTTCCGAATTTTCCTCGATTAAGATTATATCGGGCGATGGATCCCACCATCATGGTGTGGCCCTTAAGTGTTGCAAATTTTGCTCGATTGTACGGGACCAATTCCTCAAAAATATACTTTCGATAATCATGTTCATCCCATTTATGGCCCAAGGTGTCGGTAATTTCTCCCTCATAAAAGGCATATTCTTTGGTATTGGAAAGAGCGCTATAAACAATTTCCCTTTCAATTTTAGGATAATCAAAAGTTAAAAATAACTTTAGTGTTTCATAGGCAATTTCTTCAGCTTCTAGGCCTAGTTCAATTAGATATGAAATTTGAGATTTTTGAGGGAACTTTTTAAACCCTCCAACCACATTGGAAATCGGGTGGGTCGCTCTACCGGCAAAAACATTTAACAGTTCATCTCCAAAATGTTTTAATTTAATAGCATTTTGAAACAGATCAGGATGCGTGTTCTGTAATTCGAAAGATGAGCTTGCGCCGACAAAATCAGGCAAAACCAGTAGATATAGGTGAAGTGCATGGCTATGAATCATTTGTGCCGAAAGCATCAACTTTCTAAACTCTTTTATTTGGTCGGAAACTTTGATGCCGCAAGCATCTTCCATGGCTTTAACACTCGTGACGTTATGGATAATCGGACAGATGCCACAAATTCTCGAGGTAATTATTGGTGCTTCATAATACTTCCTACCTCGTAATAATTTTTCCACAAATCTTTCGCCGTCAAGTCCGATAATTCTCGCTTCATCAATTTTTCCCGATTTTAAGTGGGCATAAAAGGTGGCATGACCTTCAATTTTTGGCACAGCGTTTTCTGACATTAGTTATCCTTCTTATATAAATCATGATGAATTTTTTCATATGGTCCATAAATTGTTAGCCAGTTTTCTATCTCTTCGTCTTCTAAAATCGTCTTTAAAACTTCTTTTATTTTATAAAAGTTGGCTTGCGCCAGGGGTCCGCGGCATCCCAAACAGCTTTCACCGGCGTTGACGCAAATAGAATCGCAACCGGCGCGGGTGATAGGGCCAAGACAAGGTTTACCATTTTTTATTAAACACTCATTTTCATTTTGCCGGCATTCGAAGCAAACTGCGTGGTCTGGCAATCTGACAATTTTTCCCCAATATAAATCAAGAAGTATTTGTATGGCTTCTGTGTTGTCAATTGGACAGCCCGGAATTACATAATCTACACGTACCACCTCGCGGAGAGTTTTAACCAAAGGTCGGTCGATAAGTTTCTTGGGAAGATGATTCCTTTGGGATTGAATCCCACCCAAATCAGCACAAGCTCCAAGGGCGATTAATATTTTTGACTGCCGTCTAATCTCGTGCAAAAATTTATATTCCCCTAGACTTTCGGGCGTACCTTCAACTAGGGAGACATCAAAGGGTCCCGGAAGATTAATTTCCTGACCCATACGGAAGTTTTTTAAATCGTAAAAATTGAGCAGGTTATTAAAATTACTGTAGTCTTTTAGTAAAGCAAATTCACAACCTTCGCAACAGGTCAAAGAAAAAATTCCCAGTGTTTTTTTGATAATTGCCATGTTTAAAAATTTTAAAAATTATTTCTAATTACCAAATACTTCTTTATACAATCACTTTTACTACGGACTCCCAATCGGCTTCGCCCCTGACAGGTCCAGCCTTACTATCTTGCCTATGCGGATCCGTCGTTTGAAAAAGCGACATGCTTTAAAGCGTATTTCGTAATTCAAGCTAATGATAAATTGTTAAAT
>CAYNIX010000016.1:0-11061 GCA_964397535.1 uncultured Candidatus Saccharibacteria bacterium
TATTGAAATTAATAAAATTATTAATTCAATTACTAATCTTAAGCACAAATTAATTATCGCTCTTTCATATGGCGCGGGACTACGGGTCAGCGAAGTGCAGAATTTAAAGATATTAGATATTGATACGGCTGAAATGACTATTCACATTAAAGATGCCAAAGGCAAAAAAGACCGGATTACTTTACTGCCGGAGAAACTGGTACAAAGTTTAAATAATATTATTATTTATAAAAAAGCTTACGATCTGTTGTTTGAAAGCGAGCGCGGTGGAAAACTTTCGACTAGGACTTTGGAAAAAATATTCGAAAATGCGTTAAGAAAATCAGGGGTTAATAGGCCGGCAACTTTTCACTCTCTTCGGCACAGTTTTGCCACTCACTTACTTGAAAACGGCACCGATATCCGCTACGTTCAGGAATTACTTGGCCACGCCAATATCCGCACTACCCAAATTTACACCCATGTTACTAACACCAAACTTAAAAACATTAAAAGCCCACTTTGAAACAGATTAATCCTCGCTGCCACCTCGTAGGTGGAGTTGTGCAAAGATTCGATATTTATAATTTATAATATTATTCGTAAGAAGGTATGAATTATCATATCTGGACAATTGGATGTCAGTATAATGAATGGGACGGTGCACGTCTTAATTTTTTAATGCATAAGTTGGGTTTTTCCGAGTCAAAAGCCGAGGATGCCAATGTCATAATTATTTTAGCCTGTTCTGTTCGGCAAACGGCAGTTGATAGAATTTTGGGCAGGGTAAAAAACTGGCGAGTAAAGGCAGAACAGAAGAACAGAAGAACAGAAGAACCTAATAACAAAATTGAGAATAAAAATAACTCGAAACAATCAAGTAAAAAACTTCCACTAATTTTAGCTAGTGGTTGTGTGCTGGATTTCGATAAAGATAAATTTGCTAAAAAAGGCATTGAATTTTTTAAATCTGGTGATTTTGAAAAATTATTTGAATTATTATCCTCAAAAATAATTATTTCTCCACCTAAAAACTACAACCTATCACCTAAAACCTGCTATATTCCCATCATGTCCGGATGCAATAACTTTTGCTCATATTGCGCTGTACCATTTACTAGGGGGCGGGAAAAATCAAGACCAATGGAGGATATTATTACAGATGCTAAAAAACTGATCGAAGCTGGACATAAAGAGATAATATTGTTAGGGCAAAATGTTAACTCTTTCAAAATTCAGAATACAGAATACAGGATACAGCAGAAAAATGATAAAGCTGATTTTACGATGTTACTGGAAAAACTAAATGATCTCGAGGGAGAGTTTTCGGTAAGCTTTATGTCCAATCATCCCAAAGATATGACTTTTGATATAATTGAGGCAGTGGCTACTTTACCAAAGATCAAAAAGCAGCTTCACTTGCCATTACAATCTGGTTCAAACAAAATTCTCAAAGCAATGAACCGACCATATACTGCTGAAGATTATTTAAAATTAATTGAACATTGTATATTGAAAATTGATAATTTGATATTAAGTACAGATATTATTGTTGGGTTTCCCGGGGAGACGGAAGAAGATTTTCAAGAGACGGTGAATATTTGTAAAATAGTAGATTACGATGTAGCATATATTAATAAATATTCCCCGCGCCAAGAAACTGCGGCTTATAAGCTTGGAGATCCCATCCCCTGGGCTGAAAAAAAGCGACGCTGGAAGATTTTGGATGAAATCGTAAACTGGTGATCGTTATAGAGACCCGTATCGTTTATGGTTAAATCAGTTTATCGGTTTTTAAAATTTTGCCATGCTTTAGCCAAATTGAATAGCTGACGCCCAATTTTATCATAACCATCAACTAACTCATCACACAAGCTCGGGTCTATTCCATAAATATCTCTACACATTTCAATACCGACAATAGTTTCGTTGCTTTCGGCCATAGCATCATCCAAATATTTTTGAAAACCAGACTTCTGATGTTTTTTAGCATAACCCTCAGCAATCAATCTGGGTACTGCCTTCGAAGATCTAGATAATTGATCAATTAGATCAAATTTTTCTTTATTGGGAATTTTGGGTAATAAATCCTTAGCAACGACAACAGCTAAGCTGTATGAATTCTGATACACCTCTAAATCACGAAATGATTTTATTGGCTTTCTTTCCTCCATATTCACTCACCTTCCTTAACCGATACAGGCTTCGTCACCGAATAACTAATTTCCCAAATCTACTAGCAAATCTTCGATATTTGTCTGCCCCTTATCTCCTTCTCCATATTTACGAACAGCGACCTTTTTTGCCTCAATCTCTTTATCCCCGACTATGAGCATATAGGGGATTTTTTGCATTTCGGCGTCGCGAATCTTTTTGCCGATTGATTCGGTTCGATTATCCATCTCAACGCGTATTCCCTGACCTGCTCCGTGATCGAACGGATGATTTTTAAGCTGCTGCATTATCTCCTTTGAATAGTCGATGTGTCTATCAGAAATTGGCAAGATAATAATTTGCACCGGCGTCAACCAAACAGGCAAGGCTCCGGCATAATGTTCAATTAAAATCCCGATAAATCGCTCGATGGAACCAAAAATTACGCGGTGCAACATCACGGGGCGATGCGCACTGCCATCCTCTGATATATACTCTAAACCAAAACGCTCCGGCATGGCAAAATCAAGTTGAATAGTTCCGGTTTGCCAAGTACGGCCTATAGCATCCTCTATATGAAAATCAATCTTGGGACCGTAAAAGGCACCATCACCGGGGTTTAACTTATATTTCAACTTTTTATTATCCAATGCTTTGGTAAGTGCCGCTTCGGCTTTCTGCCACATCTCATCATTACCGATTGACCCCTCTTCCGGGCGAGTAGACAGCTCCAAATGATACTTTAGACCAAGCTTGCTATACATTTTATCAACCAAATTAATTATCCCTATCACTTCATTTTCAATTTGATCCTCGGTGCAAAAAATATGCGCATCATCTTGATGAAAAGTGCGTACGCGCATCAAGCCATGCAATGTACCAGCTAATTCATGTCTGTGAACTTGCCCAATTTCCGCTACTCTTAAAGGAAATTCTTTGTAAGAGTGAAGTTTTTCTTTATATAAAAGCATACCTCCGGGACAATTCATCGGTTTTACAGCAAAATCACGATCATCAATCTTGGTAAAATACATGTTGTTTTTATAATGATCCCAATGCCCGGACATTTCCCATAAATCACGGGACAAAATTATCGGCGTTTTTACCTCCTGGTATCCGGCTATTCTATGTTCTACTCTCCACCAATCAAGCAGGGTGTTCCATATTCTCATGCCTTTGTCATGCCAAAATGGAAAACCGGGAGCTTCTCCATGAAATGAAAATAAATCGAGTTCTTGACCAATTTTTCGATGATCTCTCTTTTCTGCTTCTTCTCTTTGTTTCAAATATTTATCAAGCCCTTCATTTGTTTCAAAAGCCAAAGCATATATGCGCTGCAACATTTTATTTTTTTCCGAACCCTTCCAGTAGGCTCCAGCGATTTTATCCAGTTTCCAACCGGCACTTTTGAGGTTGTCGGTACTTTCAACATGTGGGCCGCGGCACAAATCGACAAAATTACCGGTTTTATATAGAGAAACTTTTGTCTCGCCCTCTTTTTCCAGATCATCTATCAGCTCTTTTTTATAAACCTCGTCGCTTTTCCCCAATCTATTTTCCGCTTCACTGATATCAACATCGACTTGCTCGAATTTTTCTCCACGCTCAATAATTTCGCGCATTTTGGCTTCAATTAGTGGCAGATCCTCCGGTATTAAGGTGCGGGGCAGATCGAAGTCATAATAAAATCCGTTTTCAATAGCTGGTCCTATTCCCAATTTTGCCTCCGGAAACATCCTAACTACTGCCGCCGCCATAATATGGCTTAATGAGTGGCGGATCACTTCAATTTCATATTTTTTTTCTGACATAGTTGCTCCTTATCACGCACTTATTACCCCAAAGGGGGGACCATTCGGGCCTTAATTTCTAAAATACTAAAATATTTATAAAAATAAGACCCGGCTCTTGAGATCCCGACACTTCGGGAGGTTCCATCTCAAATTGGATCTTAATTTACCTATTGGCTTAGGTATGCCTCAAACCTCGGGGGTGGTTAATCCCGTCAAAAATTTGAATTACATTGTCATAATAATAATAGTAAAAAATATTAAATCAGTCAATAAAATTATTTCTTATTTGCGTAATTTTCCTCTTCTTCATTCATATGCATCAGCAATATATTTGCTCTGCTAAATAGTCTTTCAGCTTCTTTTCCGTCGTGATAGCGGCGCTGACAGACGACGCGTTTTATGCCACAATTAATTATCATTTTGGCACAAACCGGGCATGGTGTCATCCGACAATAGAGTGTAGCTCCATCTATGGCTACTCCCTTTTTAGCCGCCTGGCAAATTGCATTTTGTTCTGCATGAACAGTTCGAACACAGTGGTTTGAAACACTCCCATCAGCATTTAAGCGTTTTTGAAAAAGATGCCCCACATCATCACAATGATCATCTCCAGCCGCTGAACCAACATAGCCTGCTGATACGATCTGCTTGTCTTTAACTATCACACATCCACTTCTTCCTCTATCGCAACTACCTCGTTTTGAAATAGCCTCCATTACTTCCATAAAATAATCATCCCAAGAAGGTCTGATATATTTTTCTTCTTTTTCTGAACTGTTATTATCTTTTTGGGTTTTTGATTTTGACTTTTGACTTTGCCGTGGCATAGATTGCCTCCAATTCTTTATCTACTAGAATAAGCAGGGATTTTTTATCTTTCGAGTTATCGATTTTGTAGTCTGCCATTTGAATTACTTTATCAACTTGTTGGCTATTTGGATCGGAGCTTTTTTCTAGCTCTTCTTTTTGTATGAACTCATCATAACTCATATTCACTTCATCTTCTGTACGAGCTCGATTTATAAGTCTTTGATAGCGGACTTTTGCTGGTGCATATATTTCCCAGAGCTGAAAACTAGGATCACGACGAAATACATTTACCTCTGCCGGTTGGCGGATTGATGGAATTACATAGTCACTATCAGCATTTTTTTGCATTCTACGCAGAGCTTCTAAAGCTAAAAAATCAGGCCCGTTCTTTTCACGCAACAAATTTCCCATTTTTTGTAAATTTTCCCGGCTATGCTCCTGCCCTTCCTTGCTGCAATACTCGCGAATAATATCGGAGAGGGAAATTTTAATAAATCCCCTTTCTTCCAAATATTCACAAGCCGTATCCTTACCCGAGGCAAACCAGCCGGTTATTCCAATAATCATACTACTCACTTTCTACTTTATACTTTCTTCTTTATACTTGATATGCCTGGCACTCTAAAATTCCCGCACATCACTTTTACTTCTTTCCTTATCTCGTCTAATTTTGCCCTATCATCGATATTATCTGCAACGATATTGAATAATTCTGCTATGCGCTGCATTTCGCTAGCTCCCATGCCACGAGAAGTTAAAGCGGCCGTACCTACCCTAATGCCGGAAGTTATGGTCGGCGGTTGAGGATCGCGCGGTACGGAATTTTTGTTAACAGTAATTCCAGCCAAACCCAATGCGGTTTCAAAATCTTTACCTGTTACACCCTTATTTTGCAGATCAATAAGTATTAGGTGGTTATCCGTGCCGCCGGTTACCAAATCAAAATCAAAATGCGTTAAAGTTTCGGCAAAAGTTTTCATGTTATTAACGACATCGCCAATGTACATCTTAAATTCCGGCCTAAGAGCCTCGCCAAATGCTACCGCTTTAGCGGCAATAATATGTTCTAATGGCCCACCCTGTAATCCCGGAAAAACAGCTTTGTTTATCTTCTTGGCCAATTCCTCACTATCGGTCATAATGATACCGCTACGTGGTCCTCGGAGTGTTTTATGGGTGGTTGAGGTGACAATATCAGCTATGCCGATAGGGGATTGATGATATCCGCAAGCCACCAGGCCTGCGATATGGGCGATATCGGCGATCAGGAATGCTCCCACGTTGTCGGCAATTTGGCGGAATTTCTTAAAATCTATGGCTCTTGGATATGCCGAATATCCGCACATTATAACTTTCGGCTTTATTTTCCCAGCCTGATTGGCAATAGTTTCATAATTTAGTAATCCTGTTGTTGCGTCGATATCATAGGAGTGGGACTGATAAATTTGCCCGGAAAATGATACCTTGGCTCCGTGAGTCAAATGGCCGCCCGAGTTCATTCCCTGGCCAAGCAGCACATCACCCGGCTCCATGGTGGCGAAATATGCAGCCATGTTGGCACCAGACCCGGAGTGAGGCTGGACATTGGCGAATTTACAGCCAAAAAGCTCTTTTAGCCGATCAATAGCCAACGTTTCAATTTTGTCAATTTCCTCGCATCCGCCATAATATCGGTGTCCCGGATAACCCTCGGCATATTTATTTGTCAAAATTGAGCCTTGCGCCTCAAGTACCGCTTCAGATACGTAATTCTCCGATGCGATCATCTCTAAGCCCTCGCTCTGTCGCTTTTTTTCCGACTCAATAATTTGGAAAACTTCAGAATCAATTTGTTCTAAATTCATTGTATCTCCTCTATTCCCAGTTTTTATGGTGTTCAAGCAATTCCGCAACTATCTCGTGATAAAATTGCTTTAGAAATTCATTCTTTTTATATGACATTTTTCTAGAAATTTCAAAATTCATATGTTGCCATTTTTTCATGGGGTCTCTCTTGATTTGATCCGGTACGCTATGATTCAACCAAACTTTTTTTGTTTTTTTTACCTTTTTGGGATTGTAAATTGGATAAGAATGTTCTCCCTGATAATAAATTATTCTTGTAATGCCTATTGCACCTAAAGCATCTATCCGGTCGGCATCCTGGATTATTTTTGACTCTACATGGTTGGTCTTTTCACCATTTTTATCCCAAACAAAGTTATCATGCAATCTAATTGCTTCAATAACATCATTGATTTTTGCCTTTGGGAAATATACTTTCGGCAACCACTTTTTTGCCAGTTTAATACTATATAAGTGATGATTATTATCATCACCCTTACTAATTTTGTATCCTACATCATGCAAAAGCGCAGCAGCTATCAATACTTCCTTATCGCATCGAACTTTCTCTGAAATTTTTAGAGCATAATTTTTAACTCTTTGCAGATGATAGAAATCATGGCAACCGGATGAATTTTCTAAGAATTTTTCAACGATATTTTCGAGTCTTTTTTGCCACATGATTACCTAGTCAGTTCTAAAAATTTGTACTCTAAATTGTTATATCTACCGGCACCGGATATTTTTACTTTAACAAATTCTTTGTAATCTGGGAAATAAGTATCGGCCGTACGCAGGGCGTTTACTTCGGTGATGTATAATTTATCGGCAATTTTAATTGCTTGCTCGTAAACGCTTGCCCCGCCTATAAAAAATATCTCATCTTCGCCTTTGCTGATTTTAACGGCTTCTTCTATACTGCGCGAAACTAAAGCATCATTCAACCTGGTCATTTTATCGCATAAAACAATATTTTTACGCCCCGGCAACGCTTTGCCAATTGATTTATAGGTATTATATCCCATTATTACGACATGCCCACTCGTAATACTTTTAAAATGTTCCATATCCTCCGGAATATCAAAAAGCAATTTATTTTTATATCCGATACCGCGATCACGCGCCACCACCGCGATTAAACTTATGATTGGTTTATTCATCGTATCTCTCACTCACAAATTACTAATTTACTAAATTACTAATCTAACTGTGCATTTATCTTTGACTTATTGGTACTTTAGAAGATTAGTAATTAGTACGTCACTAAACGGCAATTTCTGCTTTTATTGTTGGCCATGGATCATAATCTATTAGCTCAAAGTCTTCGTATTTAAAATCAAAGATATCCTTAACGCGCGGATTCAATTTTAAACGTGGTAATTTTTTTGGTTTTCTTGCCAGCTGAAGCTTGGCTTGTTCAAGATGATTTTGATATAAATGTACATCTCCATTGGTGTGAATATATTCGCCAAGTTCCAAGTTGCATGTTTGAGCCAGCATTTGTGTTAGCATGGCGTATTGAGCGATATTAAACGGTGCTCCCAAAAATGCGTCATTTGAGCGCATGTAGAGCTGACAAGATAACTTTCCATTGGCTACAAAAAATTGAAACAGCGTGTGACAAGCGGGAGGTGCTGATTTCTTACCCTTAATTAACTCCTGAATGTCAGCAACATTCCATGCACTTACAATATGCCTCCGGGAATCAGGATTTTTACGCAAACTCTCCTGGACTTGAGCTATTTGATTTATTTTTTCACCATGTGGCCCTTCCCATCGCACCCATTGCTTGCCATAAACCGGCCCGAGCTCGCCACTTGAATCCGCCCATTCATCCCAGATAGTCACTCCATGGTCATTCAAATATTTTATGTTGGTATCACCGCGCAAAAACCATAAAGTCTCATAAATAATGGCTTTCATAAATACTTTTTTAGTAGTAACTAATGGGAAACCATTGTTCAAATCAAATCTCATTTGATGGCCAAAAATTCCACGAGTTCCCACACCCGTGCGATCGTTCCTATCAACTCCTTCATCTAAAATTTTCTGCAGTAGGTATAAATACTGTTTCATAATATACTCTGATCTCTACAATCCGAACAAATTACCTTCCCTGTGGCGAATTTTTCCGTCCTTCTTTTTGATAATTTTTTTGACATATACCATTACTTCTTCTTCAATCTGCCTAATTGATTTATTTCCGTTTATTTTAACAATTTTATTATTTGGATCTTTTGACAGTTCTTTATAATTATTTAAAACCTTGCTTAGTTTCTTTTCTTCCTCAAAAAGTTCAAACTCGTTTCGGCTCTTTCCGATTCTTTTGATACAAATTTTTGCTGGCACATGAATAAAAAAAGTTAAGTCGGGAAGAATAAATTGATTATTTAATTCTATAAGCCATTTTTTATCTAAATCAAGGGATCCATATGCAATAGTCGAAAACAAGTATCTATCAGTTACAATTATATTTCCTTTCTCCAGCGAGGGAAAGATTTCTCTTTGCAAATGATGGGCCCTGTCGGCGGCAAAGAGCAGCTGCAAGCATTCGGCTGATGCTTTCCAATCATGCGTGAGAGCTCCCCTTATAAGACCCCCGATAAGGTTATTAGTAGGTTCTTTAGTAGAAAATGCAAATAACCCCGAATTATTTAAATTTTTCGACAATAAATCGACCTGAGTCGACGAACCAGAACCATCAATCCCTTCAAAGGCTATAAATATTCCATTGTATATGTTTTTTATCATTTCATGCCCGTTGATCCTAACCTACCCCTACCGCGATTTGATTCTGATAATTTTTTTACTTCAATAATTTTTGGATATTCAATTTTTTGTATTAAAAGTTGAGCTACTTTATCACCTTTTTCTACAATATAGTCCCCAAAAGACAAGTTTGATACAATAATTATTATTTCTCCGCGATAATTTTCATCAATTACTCCACCCATAGTTTTTAGCCCCATGTGTGCCACTCCACCCTTATCCCAAATGAGACCTACCGTTTGAGGCGGTAATTCTATCTCAATTCCGGTATGAATTTCTGTAATTTGACCATTTTTTATAATTTTATCCTCTAGCGAAAATAAATCCATACCGGCATCGCCGGATAATGCAAATTTTGGTAATTTGGCACGGGAATTAATTTTTTTAAATTTAATTTGCATTATTAATATGAGACCAACCTTTAGGTTGAAAATCTTTCAAGTCGATAATAATATATCCCAAGCACAGCCTTTAGGCTGAAATTCTAATGAGTATGTCCGGTCAGGATAAAAAAAGCGCCGATTCAGATTAATAGCGCATTTTTATTTTTGTTAGAATTATTTAGAATATTTTTTTTAAAAGATCGATGCATATTCATTTTAACTGATTAAATAAGCGCAAGCTATCCACAAATAGCATTTTATTAGACCTGCTTTAATTAATTGACTTTTAAAACCAGCCACAAAAACAAAATTTCCCTCGAGGGGGAAATAAAGCAAAATCTCCTATATTATGCTTGAGCTAGAAAGGATAATTTGTTAAGATAATGTTATATGTGGGCGATTAGCCCCAAAGGGGCCCCCTTTAGGGCTCAGTTGGTTAGACCTGACCGCCAATGCTTATGGGCGTGTAGCTCAGTTGGTTAGAGCGTCACATTGACATTGTGGAAGTCAGAGGTTCGAGTCCTCTCACGCCCACCATAGGCAATGCAGGCGGGGCGTTACATTACATTGTATAGGCCACTGGTTCGAGCCCAGTCGGGCCCACCAACCAACAAAATTGATATTGTATAATTACTATTTCTAAAGGTTTAAAAACTATGGAAAATATGGATCCGGGCATGAAAAATATTGCCAAAAATCATATAATAGACGATCAATCTACCTCAACTAAGTTTGGATTGCTAAAATTTTTTGGTTTTTATGCAATTATCGGGTTAGTTTTTGTATATTCTGGCATCTTTTTTGGTGCCTACTCTGATACAACATCGGAAGATTTTGTTTCGACGGCATATTTTTTGTTTTCGCCTGTTGTTTATTATCTTGTCCCAATTTTATGTGTGGCCGGATTTATTTTTTGGAAATATCAATCTAGATATTCAAAAATTTTTATTTGTCTAGTTCTCATAATTTATTTTGCCGCGACAGCTATTTTTGGAATTTTACAACATTAGAATTTTTATCTAAATTTGATACATTTTAAAAACCCCTCGCTTTTGGCAAGGGATTTTTTCATCTGTCTGCGTCTATTCTGTGTTATTTCTGTATAGTTACTTAGCTTTCTTCTTGATACTGACTTTCTTGGGCTTTTTGGCTTCGATTTTTGGAATGGTAACTAAAAGAACTCCGTTCTTCATCTCCGCATCTGCTTTTTCGGCCGCTACTTCACTTGGCAGGGAAAAACTTCGGGTAAAAGATCCGGAGTGGCTTTCTTTGTAGTAATAGCCGGCTTTTTCTTCTTCTTTCTCCTCTTTTTTCTCGCCGGAAATGGTCATGACATTATCTGTAATTTC
>CAYNIX010000017.1:0-10956 GCA_964397535.1 uncultured Candidatus Saccharibacteria bacterium
TGTCCCACTTTCTAGCTGGAATACACCCTCTGTTTTTCCCTGCCTGAACGCCTCATATAGCCGGGCATCATCCAAAGCGGAAACATCAAATTTAACCCCCGTTAGCTTTTCTAATTCTGCGTGTTGCTCCATTGTTGACAGGCCCAAAATATCTAGTTTTATAGCCCCTATATGATCTAAATCTAACAGATCATAAGCGGTAAAAATCTTTCCCCGCTTTTTATCAAATTTTGTAGCTGTGTACCTAGAAAGATCATCCCCTGCAATCGCAACGCCTGCCGCATGAGTGCCGATAAACCGAACTTGTTTAAATAATTTAGTAAAATGCTTGATTATACCATTGTACTTTCTGTTTATATATTGCAAATCCCTGTTTTTTCGGACCTCATCAACCAACAAATTACCGCTTTCATCCATACAACCTTTTAAAATCTTTTTTGCGGATTTTATGGACTCGGTATCCTCTGACATACCGCAAACTTTGACCAAATCATTTATTAAATTATCCACCTTATAAAGCCCAAAACTACATATCTGTGCTGAATGACCCGGATATTTATTTATGATATAATCTATTACCTCATCCCTGCGATCCGTCTCAAAATCTAGATCAATATCGGGCATTGACTTTTTATCCAGCCGTAAAAACCGCTTAAACTCCAAATCAAACTTAATGCTATCAACTTCTGTAATTCCTAGCAAATAGGCAACAAGGGAATTGCAGACTGACCCACGCCCCGGCCCTATTTTAATTCCCTGTTTCCTGGCCCATTCAACATAATCAGCAACCACTAAAAAATAATCAGCAAAACCATGTTCTTTAATTACTGATAATTCCTCTTTTGCTCTGGCAATATAAACCGGATTATTGAGGCCCAACTTTTTTAAATTTAATTTTACTTTTTCGGTAACTGCCTGGAAACTCTCCTGAACTGTGGGATAAACAGCAGGATAAACCATCTGCAAATCGTCTAAAATATCAGGCTCTATTTTGTCCAGTAATTCCCCGGTATTATGCCAAAAGCGATCCGCCAATTTCCGATCATTGTGCATTTTGCCGAATCTAAAAGGCAGTTCTGACAGTTCAGGCATGAACCTTTCGCCATACGTTTCTTTTATATCATAATTTGTATGACCTGCGATCTTGTGCATAATCTCATAAGTATCAAAATCTGACTTGTCGCCATAATGGGAATCAGAGGTCAAAATACATTTGATTTTATGCTTTTCGGCCAATTTTATTAACTGCTGATTTACTGCCTCTTGTGTGCCTTTATTGTCTATTTTGTATGGCATGATCTCAACATAAAAATCAGCCCCAAATATAGCTTTAAAACGGTCTAGGGCTTTCTCTGCTACCTTTAAATTACCCTCCATGATGGAATGACTTATAAAACCAGCAATACAGGCAGAAGTGCAAATAAGGCCCTCTGAATAATTTTCTAAATCACTGAAATTTAAAAGCGGTTTATAATACATCTGTTCATTAGCTATATAATTTAACTTATTCAGATTTTTAAAACCTTCTACATTTTTAATAGCTAAACATAAATGAAACCGTCTTTTCTCTTTGTTTAAAACTGGCTGAAAATAAGCCTCAACTCCCATAACTGGCTTTATTCCTGCCTGCTGGCAAGCCACATAATGACGTATATTTCCATTAACGTTTCCATGATTAGTTAAACCTAGAGCCGGGAAACCCCGGCCCTTTGCTAGTTTAGCAAGGTCTAACGCTCTACCAAAACCATCGAAATTACTAAATTCATCGTGCCTATGAAAATCAAACATTTAAATCACTCTTTCAATGCTATTTTCTTTTTTAAATCCATCAGGGTATCTAACAGCCAATTTAGCAATATTTTTCATGGCTATTTCCTCCAACGAGACGCCCATAGAACGGCCCATTTTAGCAATATACCATAATACATCACCAGCCTCATCTACTAACTTATCTGGGTCAATCTCATGGCCCTGGAACAAAACTTTTTTAATGTGTTCCATAACCTCTGCACTTTCCCCGATCATTCCCATAGCACCATTTAAAAGAGCCTGATCCACTGTCTGATTTTTAACGTCTGTCCTGGACGCCATTAACTGATATTCATTTAAAGTTATATTTTTAATTTCGTAATTATTACCACTCATCAGAATCAGCGGCCTCCTCTGTCTCATCGTCCCAATCGTCCCCTATTTCGGAATCATCCAATTCCTCCAAAAGATCAATATAGTATTCCTTTGATTTTTTGGCCTGAACATCTTGATCACGGTCTTTTAACATTTGATAAAGTTCTTTCGCTGAATATTGTGTGTAATCTTTCGCCTGTTCTTTTTCGTCCCCGTCTGAATCATCGTTTTCCTCTCTGGGTTTTCCAACTGCGTTGGGAGGGAATGCTTTTGCAATTACCTTGATCATGGCCTCACCTGTTGGTATTTTAACTTGAGTTTTAAATTTAGCCTTATCCAATGGAACGATTGTATAAGAAGTGTTTTGCTGTTTGCCTTTTCTTTCTATCACAAAATCACGATCCAGAATTGTACCGTAATTTTCATACATAGAAATTAAGCCCGGTATAGGCGTACAATTATTTACTGCATACAAGAATATTTTAACCTCATTACTATCATAATCATAAACGGGCCAACCATAGAGCTTTCTGTGCCTTAAATCCTCATTATTACAATGTTTACATTTTTCATTTATTTCTTTCGCACATAGGGCATTAACTCCCAAACCAAAGGAATCATGGAATATTAATTCGATCCCATTTTCAAAATCTACCAGAAACCGGACCCGCCTTTTCTTATCTGTGCCAACAAGAAATATTTTGCCTTTGCTGCCTCCTGAATTAGCTATATCCTTTTTCATGCTGTCCAAAATTCCCATTAAATCACGCCTCCATATTTTTTAATTATTTTTACTGCCTGCTCTGTCGATAATTCTCCAAAATCTTTAATCCTGGGAGGGTATAAAAAACGCTCTGTCTTGAAATGTAATTTTAAAAACTCATGGCCTTTGTCCCCATGTTTGTCGTTGTCCAAACCGCAAATTATTTTTCTAACCCCGGCCTGCTGCATCTTTTCTATCTGCTCTAAACTACATTTCCAACCCAAACTAGCACAAACATATTTAACCCCGGCCTGTCGTGCTTTTAAATAATCTAGGTATCCCTCCACGATGAAAACAGTTTTATTTTTGTAATTTCCGATCAAACATTTAGAACGCCTGAAACCCCGATTATATAAATATTTGCGTTCCTTTTCCACCTCTGGATCAATGGTTCTAGAAACCCAACCCTTAAAAACCCCCAAATCCCTTAACGGGAAAACAACCGGGTAATTGTCATTATAGGTTAATTTAGCCCCCGCCTTATTTAATGTATGAGAGTAAAATCCCCGTTCTAAAAAATAACGTCTGATTTTACCCCGTGTTTCTGCCCAATCTAAAACAGGCAAGTTATAATAATAATCCTGGGCTTTTGATAGATTTAATTGTTCTAGTTCTAACAATTCCTCCTCTGTTGCGGGTTTATAAATTTTCTTTGGCCTCTGGCCCGACTTTTTCAGGATTGCAAATAGTTTTTGCCATACCTGCATTTCTGACTTGTTGACCTCTGCCGCCTGTACTAGCTCAAAAGCTCCACCGCCTTTTTGACAACCAAAACAAAACCATTTCCCGGCCTGAATATCAATTAGAAAGCTGGCATTTAAATCATCATGGAATGGACATAAGATTTTCATTTTTAAACTGCTGCCCTCATCCCATAAACCATAATGATTTAATACTTTTGCTAATACTTCTGGCGATCTCAAATCCTCTGTATTAATGTTTATCGCCTGCCCCTGCTATGAAATAATTATTGATTTAACAATTTGAGCGTAATAACAGCCCTCAATATCATCTAATTTTAATTGTTCCGTATCAAATAGATTTTTAACAACCTCTTTATTTACTTCTTTCCTGACCTCAATTAACTGTTTAAAATCTGCTGCCTGGACCCCGGCCTTTTTAAGCCATTTTACAACCTCTGGATAGTCAATTATTAAAATTTCTTTTTCGATGATTTTATCTAATAATTCCCGTTCTAGTCCGGCCTTTTCCAACTTTTCTATATCGTATTCAATCTTTAGTGTTTTACGGCAAACTGCGGTATGAGAATCAGATTGCAATTTAGTACCAACAGACAACATATCAAAGGCTTTTGCTAGAATGACCCGCCTTTTTTCGTATTCCTCATCAATTCGGGCTTTTGTCATTTTTAAATCATACATTTAATCTATAATCTGTCCATAATTAATTACATCAGATTTAGCGGATTTAGTCATTTGCATTAACCCCCTTTATAAGCTCATTATAGACCCCTCTGGGCCACCTGTCCCCGGTCTTAAACCATGCAACCGCCTCTTTATCTATCAGAAATCTGACGCCCCGTTTCGTCTCAACTCGGAATTTATCTAGATGAATCTCAATTATTTTACCTGAATACATTTTATTTCCGACCTTAAAAGCAACAATAGTTTCTAATGCAACTGTCCGGGCGTACCGTCTTTTTATTTCCTTCGCTGCTTCTGGATCACGTTCTGCCTTTATTTCAACCCTTTTAATAGCCTGTTCTATTGCGTCCTCAAATGACAGGATTTTAGCCTCTGCATCTGCTGCCTGGACTTCATCAGCGGCCTCTTGTATTGCCTCCTGTAATTCCTCTGGCAGTTCTTTTATTGCCTCCTGTACCTCTGGGATCACTTCATCACTTGCAGGCTGTTCTGGCTCAACCTCATCGACCTGAACAGGTTTAAGCAGTTCCAACTGTTTACCCATGATAGCCATAATTAATTCTGTCTTTTTCATATCGTGTCGTTTACAAATTTCAAGCTCTTTAGCAATTACTAATAAGGCTCTAGTCCCCATGCTTTCTAATTCATCCAACCTAAAAATTTCAATCTGATTTTCCATTTTAATTCCTCCTCTTTAGCATATATAAAATACTGTTGCAGCTACCAGAATAAAACCTATTACCCCGCCTATAATACCCGACATTCCCATAAGACCACAAAACATTAAAAAATAAATAAGTTCTCTAACCTTTGTTTTATTAATTTTCATTTTTTAGCCTTCCTTCTTTATCTAGCAAATAGGCATTAGTTAGCTCCTCTAAAATTTTTTCTGCCTCCTCTCTGGTTTTATATAAAGCGCAGGGAATAAGCCAGCCATAACCAAATAAAAACCAATCCCCATTTTCATATTTAACCACAATATAAAACTCATTAGAATCAATTTCTGCTTCCATTTCTTCATCCCCTCCCATTTACATTATTGACCGAATAAATAAAGAGGAAACCCCGATAAGCCCAAAAAATCAGGTTTTCCTCTTTCGTCTCCACATTATGAATCCCTCCTCTTGAGTGCTATATTTCGGCCCTCCTCATTTTACCACATAAAGACAAGCCTTGTAAACCCCTTTTGAAATTTTAATTTTAAGCGGAAGCATCAGACAGAACGCCCCAACCAACCAAAAGAGCTAGAATAGAATTAACCCCCACCTGAACATTATTTAGCTGCTCTGGGACAATCGGCTGACCTGCTGCCTGTGCTATTCCCTGGCCTGCCAAAATCAGACCTGACGTTATACTGACCCACAACTTTTTACTTTTCCAATTTATATTTTTAAAATCCAATTTTAAAACCTCCTATTTCTTTGTATAGGTATTATCGCAATATTCAAGGACTCTCTGCATAAGCCTAAATACTAGACCTATGGTGAAATCCTCATTTCCAATCCAGCCCTTTTTGGCGTCCAAAATTCCCTTGTTTTCTAAATATTTAATTGCTTCTTTTACCCATTCTGGCACAACTTTCAACCCCTTATTTACTTCTAAAATTAAATCATTCCAATTACCGTCTGCCCGAATAACTGACGGACAGTCTTTCCCGGTCCAGTAATAATGCTGTTTAATGCAATCTGTGGAGCCTCCAAGACTGGAAACCTCTTTTATTAATTTAATCATTAAATCAACTGCATTTTTTTCAGCCTGTATTTTATTGCAATCTGGATTTTCACATATTTCGATCCCTATGGATTTTCTGTTTCCTGGGCCTGAACCGTCCCCGGCATGGAAGCCTGTCTCATTTAACGGCAAGTGCTGAATAATTCTTTTATCATCTACCGTATAATGCCATGAAACCTTTTGCTCTACCGTTTTAATATAACTGGCATGATTTAAAGCTCCAGCCCCCCATGCTGTATTATCCGTATTATGGACGGTTATATATAGCGGAATCATGGCTATTCCTGGCCTGTTAATTCTACCGACTGGAATAAAATCCTGTATTATCTCAACCATTAGATTTTCCCTCTCTTGGTAACGGCTGGCGAAACATTGACCAACATAATGACCAACCTTCATTTTTAAGTTTCTGCAACAAGTTCAAATACTCATTACTTGTATCTTTTACAACTCTTTGATATTTAACCGGGATTGAAATAAAACGCCTGTTATAATCAATAAAATAGTTACTTATCCCACAAAACTCTAAAACATCAGCAATCTCTTTCTGCTCCAACTGTTACCACCTTCTAACTAATTCAATTATTGCGACTATAACGGCCATTGAGCCGATTGCAGAGGATAGCCCGAATTTAAACCATTTTTCCAAACGGTCCATTAAATCTTTAATGCTGCTGTTAGTATCTCTCACCGCTAGACATAAATTTTTAATATCAGCGGCATTTTCAACCCTCCCGCTTTCTAATGTGTCCATTCGCTTTTCCCCCTCCTGAAACCGCCCCTCTGCATCTTTTTTAAACTGCTCCAAATGCTCCACTCTGACCTCAATCTCACCGTGTTTAAGACAACCATTTTCAGACATTATTCATCCCCTCCCGGCATTACAATTAAATAAAGGCAGAATCCCCGCCTTTGTTCATGATCTGCCTGTTTACCATTTGTGACAAGGTAGGAATATTTGAGCCAAAAGTTATATCAAGCTCAAAACCCGAACTCTGATAACTTTCCTGGACCTCTATAATCCTGGCATCCATTGTCAAATTCCAGTTTTTATTTTGGATTGTTACCAAATCGCCTAAATCATAATCCGTTCTATAAATTAAATTTCCATTCGGGTTTATTGTACCCTCTAATGTAAAAAGGCCCGGCGTTTCTAAAAGTTTTTCCGTCCCTCTGGCGGTTAATTCATCTGTTGTGCTGGCGTCTCTGGCATCAATAAATATTTCAAATCTATCAGCCCCGGTATCAGTTCCGACTGTAACAATAGTTCTAGCCGATCCTTCCCCCTGACCCCCTACAACCGCCAAATTTGCTAGATTATAATCCGAATCAATATACATTTGAGTATAAATGTTTTCAAAATCAGGGGAAAAAACAGCAGGCGAATTAACGCCATTATCATACGTTCGATCCAAACCTACATAAACATCAAAAACAGCTTTTAAACTCGTAAAATTCAAATCAAAACGCCAACCCAAATCTGATAAAAGAGAGAGTGTTTCTAAATCCTTACTGGCATATTTATAACGGCCCCGATAATCTAAAACCGCTCCCCTACTCTGATCTGTTGCTGTATCCATCCACTCAATAGCCCTATTCCAATCGACCGGATTAGTGAAACATTTTTGAATTATCATTTTCATTATTGTTTCTGTTTCTAAATCACTATATGACAAATAATCATTTCCAGCCGGGGGAATTATAATTCTCTGTGTTGTCAAACCCGCTAGAGTTTGCCCTTTTACGGTTATTAATTCTGATTTTTTACCGTCTTTCCCGATCTCTTTTTGTATCTGGCGAATTATACAACCTGTATCATAGCGGGTATCTAAAAAGAGAATATTCCCTTTTACTAAAGACGAAATATTCTCTTTATTAGCGTTTATTTTAAATTCAAATTCCCCCGGTTTATGCCACCTGCGAACCAAAACCAGACTTTCATAATCCTCTATTTCGGCCTGTAATTGGAAACTCTGGTTAATAACACGAACCGATCCAGCCATTTTAAAAGCCTGCCAATTTTGCTAGGGCCATAATTTCATCAGGGATTTTTTCATCCTGGGCCACATGGAGATCGCGCCAACCCTCACCATCACCACTGGCAGTTACTTTAACAGTCTTATTATCGACATTAATTAGAGCAAGCATTTGAACCGAGCCGATAAAATACATAGGATAACCGCCAATAAACGGGACATCAGTTTCTATAATCCCCGGTACAACCCTGTTTAAACCTGCTGCGATCTTTTCCTCCGCCAAATACCTTTTATCAACCCCATGCAAAAAACCCGCATTATCTACGATTGCATAATTTTTATCCTGCTCCGCTGCTGTCATTTTTAAAATCCTCCTCTAAAATTAAATTTATTTTTGTTCCTGCTCTATCGCCTTTTTTGCTGCTTTTGCTGCTAATTTTGCTTCTTTATCCTCCTTTGTTATAAATTTAGCCGCCTGGGCGCGTTCTAAATGTTCATCTTTAATCCATTCTTTATCATAAAACTTTAGTAAAATATCGCCTGCGGCCATTTTAAACACCTCCTAATTTTAGCAATATTTCAGCTTGTGCCTCTGCTAAAAGTGCTAAATCAGATTTAATTTCATCAACTGAAATTTTAATTTCCGCATTTGTTGGTTCGAGCGAAACCTCAATTTTCGACTCCGGCCAAACATTAGATTTAGTGCCTAAAAATTCTCTATATCCGCTTTCATGTACTAAAAAAACTTCATCCTTTTCATTATCAACATCATAATAAGGCATTATGCAGCCATCCTTTCCACCACAAATTTTAAACCATCGCCACCAGCAGAACCATCATAAGCTGTTCCAGTAGTTTGTCGTTTAAGGCCACCAGCACCGCCAGCAATATTTAAAGTGCCAGTAGCCGTCAATGTAATGCAATCTATCAATATTAAGCCGCCGCCGCCACCACCGCCGCCGCCGCCACGGTGAACGCCCGAACCATTAGCACCATCAGCACCAGCGGCAGATATAGTACCAGCATTATTAAATATTTCGCATATAATCAGTATGCCGCCGCCGCCAGCACCGCCAGCACCACCATAACTAACGTAACCCGACCCGGCATAAGCCGCACCAGAACCACCCCCGGCTCCTAAATATAATCCCTGTGAAATTATATACATTAAATTATTAACAATGTGAGCATTAGCCATTAAATCAATTGCCGTTTCATCTGTGGCATCTGTGCTAGCGGTTGTTGTACCTGCTGTTCCTGCCGTTTTACTTGTGCCACCACTACCTGCTGCTGCTGTGGTGACACCACCGCCGCCTGCTGCACCTGCGCCAGCTATATAAACAGAATTTATCTGACTCCCATTTGTCCCCGGTAAACCCGCTACGCTACCATTTGAGGCAGATACTTCTGCCCCTCCCGGCGCACCTTTACCCGCTGCTGTTAAAGTGCCGTTATTAACAAATTGGTTACAAACAAAAACAACGCCGCCAGTCATTGTAGTGACTGTTATACCGCTATTTATGGTAATAACATCACCTACAATAATTCTACTTGTTAGAGTGGTATCGACTGAATAAGTTATACTAGCTGCTCTATTTATTAACGCCTCTCTTGTCAATGGATAAGCATGGTTAAAACTACCAACAATATTTTTAAATCTGGCCTCTACAATTTCGTCTAAAGCATAATCGGCATCTGTATTTAATGCTCTCTTTATCTCTGCCCACGACAATTAAACCACCTCCGAAATAGTTTCAGTTATATAGCCTGCTGACGGACTATCAAAAACTGTTACCTTTTTGACTGTATAAGCATCTGCCGCAACATATAGGGTTTCTGTTATATTGCCTGTTGACGGGGTATCAAATTCTGTCGTTTTTGTGGCGATAACAGAATCATCAGCAGTTAAATATATACCCTCTGTTATATCGCCTGACGCTGGATAATCAAACCTTGTGCGATAATAACAACCGTCTCTATAACGATAATTTTCAAAGTAGAAATAAACTGCATCAAAAATATTAACTTTTTGAGCTGCAAACCATGCTGTCCAATCATCAATAATATCCTCAATATCTGACGTGTAACCAGCTAGAGCGGCATCAAAAGCGGCTGTTGTTAAATCGTAATAATCCTGGAACTGATTAAAAATACTTGTTGTATCAGCCTGAATTAAACTCTCAACCAAACCACAAACATCACCGTCCAACCGCTCATCTGTTATCATAGCCCCGGTCAAAACTGTTGTGCCATGTGCTATTGATATTTGAGCTAGAGAAATTTCATAAATCCCAGCCCCGTCTAAATCCTGCGTTAATGTGGGAGGCAAGCCCGATCCGAGTGTACCCTCTTTAATATATGCTGCTATGCTGCGATAAGCTGCATTTAGATTGCAACGCAAAACAACCCGATCAATTCGGTCTTGTGTCGCATCTGCTGCTGTTGGGTTTAACTGCACATCTGAATCAGCATTAGAGTAGTAATAACCCTGAATCCAAGCCCGACCCGGTGAAACCCTGACAATATAATCTGACCCGTGAACATGAACCTGCAACTCTGTACCACCATTATAAACGCCATTAGTCAAAAAATTACTGAAATATTCAGCGAACCAAGACGCATTGTAAAGGCGATCATTGTCTACACTATTAAACATTCCTGAACTTTCGGCCAACTTATAACCCCCCTTTCAACTTCATTAGCAACCAAATCTTTTAAAATTTTATTTTCCTCCATTAATCTTTTGACCTCTGTGAAAATATAATTTCGGCCCTCGAAACTCATATCTTTTGTAGCCTGATATAACAAAGACAATAATTTTTTATTTTCCTCATCCATGCTAAACCCCCACAAATCGCTTTTTATATTTGACTGTAATTAAAGCGTCCTCTGACCCTGCACTAGCTGTAAATTGTAAAACGTTTTCTCCTGGTATTAGCTGAAAGAAAACAGAATTTAAATTTAAATATTGAAAAGC
>CAYNIX010000018.1:0-8668 GCA_964397535.1 uncultured Candidatus Saccharibacteria bacterium
GTGGATTTGACGGCCACCTCTACCGCCGAAATATTGGTATCGACCCTGGAAGCACTTTCGCCGGATAAATCTCCCTTTGATGAAGAGATCTCCACCTGTTTGCTAGCCGGAATTATTACCGATACCGGTTCGTTTCAAAATGCCAATACCACGCCGAAATCACTCACCGTATCAGCTCAAATGGTGGCTGCCGGCGCTAGGCGAGATGAAATTATCCGCCGTGTCTATAAAACTCGTTCTCTATCTACTCTGCGGCTTTGGGGAAGGGCGCTTGTAAATATCCGGGATGAAAAAGCTGACGGTTTTGTTTGGACGCACTTGGATAAGAATGATTTTATAGAGGTGGGAGCAGCCGAATCGGAATCGGGCGGAGTGATTGATGAACTCTTAAAAACCGTCTCCGGAGCTAATTTTGTACTGCTGCTGTCGGAAAAAGCCGATGGAGTATCAGGCTCATTGCGCGCCGTGGAAAAAGGCACCGACGTGCAGGCTATTGCCAAATTGTTTGGAGGCGGAGGCCACCCCATGGCGGCGGGCTTTGAGTTGCCAAACACTACACTAAACGAGTCGAGTAACATGGTAATATCATGTATTAAAAATAATTTACGGTCCGTTTCAACAAAAAGCACTGGAAAGTTGTAAACCAAAATAAAGTTAATTTTCTATATTTTTCTTATTTTGAATATCTTATTCTCTTGTATTGTGGGGGAGTAAAAAGACTTCATCACAATAGCAGGAGGAGATCAACAAGTGGCCCCCAAAAGATGCTTTAGTGTTGTACTGACTGACCCGGTCGGGACAGAACGGGAGGCTCACGGAGATGTGTTTGAAGGGGGTACTACGTGTCTGCGTGGAGCAGAGAAACATCATCAGTGGATATTCTATCCACAGGATGCCGAGGGACGGGGCATTCCGATCGTATCTTTGCCGCTACAACCAGTCGACCGAGTTGCCTACACCGCATGGGCCAGATCTGGAGAGGAGTTGCCAACAGAGTATCACGATCCGGAACCCGGGGACAATCTTGTGGCAATTTGCCACGAAGGCAGGAGATATCTAATCGGTATAGTAAACCGGGTATGCAATCCAGCTCAAGCATCTGAACTGGGTGATGATGGAGGTATGTACCCAGAACCATATGGCGGGCTTATGCCCGTCTATGATGTATAAGGGTGTTCCGAAGGGCTCGTCTTTGTCGCTAGAGGCGGGCTCTTGCCGTTTTGGGAAAAATAGGGTAAGATACGAGATGTAATTCTAACCAGTGCACATAAGTGCAACCAAACTGTGTTTATCAGTGTAAATAAATCAGTGTTAGAAATACCTTTAATATTTAATAGGGAGAGACTGGCGAGGGGCTCACGCACAGTTGAAAGTTGAAAAGTAGAAAGTTTGTAAAGTTTATTAGAATACTCTTTATGAACTTTATAAACCTTATGAACTTTTAACTTCTTAGCTTCTGCCAGCCGAAAGATTATGGCAAACGACAAAAAAATCGACAAAAAACAGGGTAAAACCGATCTTATCGAAAAGTATCGTACCCACAAAGAGGACACCGGTTCCACCGAGGTCCAGATCGCGGTATTAACCAAAAAAGTTTCCGACCTGACAAAACATCTGAAAGACCACAAAAAAGATTTTGATTCCCGCCGTGGACTTTTAATGATGGTTGGTAAGCGCAGAAGACTCTTAAATTACCTTAAAAAGACCGATGAAGCCAAATATACCCAGCTAATAGCTGATCTTGGTTTACGCAAATAATTAAGTGAGAGATAGAGAGACATAGAAAGACGTAGATAGAGATTCAGCAACAATTTCTTGCTACGTCTAACTATTTCTTTCAATTTCAAGCAATAAATTAAACTTGGCGGATGCAAGACGAGGCCAGGCAGTAATTTATCTAAAAAGATAAATTACTGTTTGCCTTCGAACTCAAATGCACACCGCCGGAAAGGTATCTATGGCAGTACTCGCAGAGTACAAAACTACCACTTATGAAGTGGATTATTGTGGTAAAAAATTAACCCTCGAAACGGGAAAGTTGGCAAATCAGGCTCAAGGCTCCATCACCGCTCGCGTCGGCGACACGGTAGTGTTGGCAACTGCTGTGATGAGCGACGACCCCCGCGAAGGAGTTGATTTTTTTCCGCTTTTAGTTGATTTTGAAGAAAGATTTTACGCCGCCGGAAAGATTTCCGGATCCCGTTTTATTAAGCGTGAAGGGCGCCCCTCCGAGGAAGCGGTACTTGCCGCCCGCAAGATCGATAGGCCCATCAGGCCGCTTTTCCCAAAAACTTGCCGAAATGACGTTCAGGTGATTGTAACGGTATTATCCTATGATGGTGAAAACGACCCGGATCCTATCGGTATAGTTGCCGCCAGTGCTGCCCTGATGCAGACCCACGCTCCATACAAGGGGCCAATAGGTGCTGTTAATGTTTCTCTAGTTGATGGTGCCATCAAGCTAAATCCCACGCTGGATGAACTAGAGGCTAGTGATTTACACATCTGCATTGCTTGTACCAAAGATAGAGTGATGATGCTGGAGGTTGAGTCGAACGAAGTTAGGGAAGAAGTAATTATTGAGGGCATAGAAAAAGCTATTTCTGCAATGCAGCCGGTGATAGAAATACAGCACAAAATCGCTTCCGATCATCGCAAACAAGAGGCGGAGAGCGGAGAGATTGCTACCGACCCCATGATCGCGGTTAAAGCAGAAGTATACAACTACATAAATGACAAAATGCGCGCAGCGCTCTTGGAGCTTGACAAAGAGGAGCGTGAAAAGCAGATAAAACTTTTTGAAAAAGATATTTTAGAGCGCTTCGAGGGTACTTTTAAACAGGTAGATTTGAAGTCTGCGTTTGCCAAATTGGTACATGAGGAGGTTCGAGATCAGATACTTAAAAGCGGCAAACGCCCCGATGGACGAGGTATAGAAGAAATCAGGCCACTGCATATTGAAGTAGGTCTCCTGCCACGGACCCATGGCAGCGGCCTTTTTGCCCGGGGCGAATCACAGTCACTTAGTGTTGTCACCCTGGCCAGCCCCGGCATGGAGCAGCTCATTGATACAATGGGTGAAGAAACCACAAAACGCTTTATGCATCATTATAATTTCCCTCCATTCTCGACGGGCGAGGTATCGCCGGTAAGGGGTGCGAGCCGTCGCGAAATCGGCCATGGTTATTTGGCTGAAAAAGCCCTAAAACCAATGATTCCGGATGATGAAAAGTTTCCCTATACCATCCGTATTGTGTCCGAGATTCTTTCATCCAATGGCTCTACCTCTATGGCGGCTACTTGCGGCTCTACTTTGGCGCTCATGGATGCCGGTGTGCCTATCAAAAAGCCTGTTGCCGGTATTGCTATGGGTCTTGTGGCCAATTCTGACGCCAGTGAGTACAAAATTTTATCCGATTTGCAGGGGCTCGAAGATTTTGCCGGTGATATGGATTTCAAAGTAGCCGGTACTGCCGATGGCGTTACCGCCGTGCAAATGGATACCAAAATTGCCGGTCTTACTATGGAAATTGTAAAAGATACTTTCGAACGAGCACATAAAGGCCGCATGGAGATATTGGAGAAAATGCTTGAAGTGATGCCTGCCACCCGCAGTGAAATGTCGCCATATGCACCTCGTATCGAGTCGCTTAAGATTGATCCCAATAGAATTGGTGAAATTATTGGCCCCGGAGGCAAGAATATCCGCAGGATTATTGAAGACTGCGGCGGTAAGGAACTTGTGGGTATCGATATCGAAGAAGATGGTACCGTAATGATATCCTCGCTTGATCCATCTGCCGGCCAAAAAGCTATTGAGATAGTTAAAAGCATGACTCGCGAGGTAAAGCCTGGAGAAATTATTACCGGTGAGATTATTGAAATCAAGCGCGACAGGATGAGCGGTAAAGAGATCGGCGCCATTATGGCCATCACTCCAAAGCTTGATGGCATGATACATGTTTCGCAGATATCAAACCGTCATGTAGAAAAAGTTTCCGATGTTTTGAAGGTTGGGCAAAAAGTGACTGCCAAAGTGGTAGAAGTTGACCCAATGAAGGGACGAATATCACTATCCATGAAATCAATAACCGCGGAAGATTCTAACGGCGGAAGGGAACGCGCGGAATAGACGCGGATAAAATAGGAACAAGTTATTAAGTTATAAAGTATCAGGTATCAGGTATTAAGTATCATGTATAAAACAGAATACAGGGTATTAATATTTAGCAAATTAGCTAACTTGCCGGTAGTGCTTAAGTTTGAAAAATACACCCTCCATCCTTCGTTAAAACTACGGACGACAGGAAAGGGTGGTCTCAAAAACAGAGCACAAGTTTCAGACCCAAAGGGTCCCCTTCGGGATTTGTTTTTTGCTAATAAAAAGATCTAGTTTGGTCAATTGTGATATTAACCTATCGATCGAATTTGCTAATGGCTGGTCTTTGCATTAATAAACGAAACGGACACCCCTTTTGAGGGGCGTCCGTGTGTTCGGTGCTGGGAGTTGGGGCAAGTGGTTGTTGGAAGTTGCTACTCTTCCAGCAACGCGGAAGCCCCTTCGGTGGTGAGGCGGTACTCTCGTGACGGTTCGCAACCTGTGCTAATGATGGCAAGGCCTTCGACGTAATCCCTCGTCACGAGAGGACCCATCTTTCTGATAAAAGCTGTCAATCTCATGGAGCGATTCTCGCCCCCCCATAAGCCACTTGAGGTCACTGGCGGAAAGAAACCTCCGAGTGTCTAAGTGCGAAAGAGCCTCTTTTTGCCGGTCGTTAAGCTTGAATGGGCGGGCCATGGGGGGGAATCCCTCCTCTTTCTTGTTTCCAGCACCCCATACTAATCATTTATACATGCCATTGTCAAGCTCATCAAGTTGAATTTGTGTTAGAAATAGTGCTATATTGCACTCATTATTAAATAAAATTGGTAGATAAAACTGACAAAACATTAATTGCTGACACCTTTGCCATTGACATAAAGTAAAAAGTATAGTACAATGTAGTTAATCTAAGTTGTGTATAGAGCTATTTTATTTTTTGAATCAACCGCCTTTGTCGTTCTGAATTAAGTATGGTTTAAGCGCACTCTATTTGTTTGGAAGGAGAAAAGGGCTATTATGGGGAATTTTTTTATTGAATTTTTAGGCCACTAACATACGTTGTTTTATGACGCTTAAAAAAACAGAGATAAAGAAAAAAGAATTATTAGACGAAATTGCGGTAGAAATTGCTAGATGTGAGAAATGTCCTCTCTATAAAACTCGGACTAATACCGTTCCCGGGTCGGGAAGTGCCGAAGCGGAAATTTTATTTGTCGGTGAAGCCCCCGGACAGCGCGAAGATGAACAAGGTATCCCGTTTTGTGGTGCAGCAGGTAAATTTTTAGATGAGATGCTAAGCTCTATAGGCATGAGCAGGGATGAGGTATTCATCGCCAACACGCTAAAATGCCGCCCACCCCAGAATCGTGATCCGGAGGACGCGGAAAAGCAAGCCTGCCGGCCTTATCTTAGCCGCCAAATTGAAGTAATTAGCCCTAAGCTGATAGTATGTCTCGGGCGCCATTCCGTTTCGACTTTTATTCCCGGTGCCGGAGGCATATCAAAGCTTCATGGCAAGGCGGTACGCCGGCCCAGCGGGCAAGTTTATTTGGCCCTATATCACCCCGCTGCCGCTTTGCATAACGGGGGGTTGCGCGCCACATTGCTCGAGGATTTTAGCAAAATACCGGCAATATTAAAAAAAATTTCAACAGAAGAACAAATAAACAAAAAAACAGAAGAACCCCTCGAGATCACTCGGAGCAAACAAAAAGATACCCAACAAAAACTTATTTAATTATTATATTGGACCAATAGTACTAATTTGACTTATTGGATCAACTAAAAAAGGAAAAAAAGGAAAAAATGGAAAAAATTGTAAAAATTAACACAAATTCAAAAACAAAATCGGCATCAAGCGATGCCAACAAAACAAAAATTAAGAGCTTGTCGAGCTCTCAAGTAAAAACCGTTTCGGGGGAACAAGCTTTTATGAGACAGGGCAAGGTTGCCCCGAACAGGCGTACTACCATGGGTACCATAAAGAGGGAGGCGCAGTATGCTTCGAAAAGAGCTCAAAACGCAAATGGTGCTAGGAACTCAAATCAATCAGGCAGAATTAGAAGCGAGGAAGCGCTTGTTTCCGAACCCCGTTTTACGGCTCAGGCCACCAGCGGTTTAAAAACCGTTGCTCCCCGCAAAAATACACTGCGCATTATTGCACTCGGAGGCTTGGAAGAAACCGGCGGCAAAAATGTAACCGTACTCGAATACGGCGAGGACATGATTGCCGTTGATATGGGCTTTATGTTTCCCGACCAGGATATGCCGGGAATCGATTATGTAATTCCCGATGTTTCATATTTGGAAAAAAACAAGCACAAGTTGCGAGGCATTTTGGTAACACACGGCCATCTTGACCATATCGGGGCCATACCTTATGTTTATGACAAACTGGGTAATCCGCACATTTATTCCGCGCCGCTAACTATCGGCCTGATTCGCGCTAAGCTCGAAGAATTCGGTTTGGCACGCGCCGATAGGTTGCACTCGCTGGAAATTGGTAAAGAGGAGCTTACGCTTGGAGCCTTTAAAATTAAAACCTTTAGATTGACTCATTCCATTCCGCAAACCATGGGGCTTGCCATCTACACTCCGGAGGGCATGCTGGTATATGCCACCGATTGGAAATTTGATCATACGCCCGCCGATGGCCGGCCGGCCGATTTTTCGGCTTTGGCCTTGCTCGGCGGCGAAAAACCTCTGGCTCTGTTTTCAGAATCTACCAATGTGGAAAAGCCGGGTATATCCGTGTCGGAGAGGGAGATTGAAGATTCGCTCTTTAAAATTATCGATAACGCCCGCGGCCGTTTGATAATCGCCACTTTTTCCACCAATATTTCGCGTCTGCAGCAAATTGTAAATATCTCGCGTAAACTCGGCCGTAAAGTAACTTTTATAGGCCGCAGCATGCAACAGACCGTCGAGGTGGCGCTGTCTTTGGATGCCATGGTGGTGCCGCCCGACACAATTATCGACTCACGAAGTTTAAACAACATTCCGGACAATAAATTAACCATTGTATGTACCGGTTCGCAAGGGGAAGATAAAGCGGCTCTATCTAGAATTGCTACCGGTGAACATAAGCAAATCAGAATTAAAAAAGGCGATACAGTGGTTTTATCCTCATCGCCAATTCCGGGCAATGAACGCTCGGTTTCCGATTTGATGGACAATTTGTATCGTGCCGGTGCCAGAGTGATGTATCAAAAAATAATGGATGTACACACTTCGGGGCACGCCAATCAAGAGGATCTAAAATTGATGCTAGCGCTTATTAAACCGCAATACTTTATTCCGATTCACGGCGAGCGCCACCGATTGATGCTACACTCTCAAATCGCCCAAGATATGGGCTTGGTACCGGAGGAGCGCTGTCTTGTGGCTGATGACGGGCAGGTGATTGAATTTGCCGACGGCAGAGGTATGGTTACCAATAAACGAGTTCCGGCTTCCTACGTGATGGTTGACGGGCTTGGCGTGGGTGATGTCGGCAATATCGTGCTTCGCGATCGTAAAGCCATGGCTCAAGATGGTATCTTTGTAATTATTGTTACTGTAGATCACGAAAACGGCCAAATGGCCACAAGCCCTGATATTATCTCGCGCGGTTTTATTTATATGCGTGAAAATGAAAACTTGGTGCACAAAGCTAGGGCTGAAATCAAGCGACTATTTGCCAAGCATGTGGCGGCTAACGGCGGGACGAGAGCCGATTGGAACTTAATTAAACAAAAACTGCGTGATGATATCGGCGAATTTCTTTTTACAGAAACCGAGCGTAGGCCAATGGTCATCCCGGTGGTTATCGAAGTATAAGGCACGATCGTAATCCGGTATTAGATTTTGCCCTGCAATGAGTCTTGCCCCGCGTAGCCTTGGCGAAGTGGGGTGGTCATCCCGGTAGTGATTGAAGTGTAAGCAAGGGGGATGGCGGGAGAGTCTGCATGACAATGAGTCTAGCAGTCCGTAGTTCAGTCGGGTGGAGGAGGGTGGCTTGCCCCGCGGAGCTCGGAGAGCAAAGTGGGGTCATCCCGGTGGTAATTGAGGTTTAAGGCACGGTTATTATCATATATAAGATATCGCTCTGCAGTGAGTCTTGCCCCCAGTAGAGATTAAAGTTTTAAGAATCGTTAAAAATTTGCATAAATAAAGAAACCTCCGAGAGATCGGAGATTTCTTTTATTTATAAGATGTTGTTGATAGTTTCTTGCGACCCACGTGTACACGAGGGTCGCAAGGATCCATGGGCGGCCTCACATCCCCAGGTCTTTGGGGAGAAGTGGCCTGTAGCCGGAGGGCAGTGACACGTCATTCACCGTTTGAGCCACTACCAAGCGCCTCAATTCGCTGATGGAATGTGCGTCCACCCTAGCGTTGAACTTGTCAAGCTCGATGACGACGAAGTCATCGGGTAGGGCGCGAAGTCTTATTGCAACCGAATCATCTTTCTCGCTTTCGGTTGCCCAGACATCCCAGTCGCGCCACAGCACGACATCGCCCTTGTTGTAGCCGTCTCGGCCCTTGGCTGCCACCAGCCGCCTTAACATGGCTCCGCTCCTTTAC